>NZ_JABWRA010000060.1:0-35644 GCF_014268705.1 Pseudomonas sp. SWRI179
TGTGTTCGCAACTATCACCGTAGACCAAGGCCAGCCTTTTTTCATTTTTTGCAGGCGTATCAGCTAGTTAGCCGTTAAGTAAGTGCCATTCGGACCGGATACCTCTTTCGCAGAAACCAACATCATCATCTTAATCGTCGCGGCATCCAGCTCTTTGAGAAGCTCATGGGATGTGGCCCTGAATTCTTCGAACGACGTCATTCCATTTGCCTCGGGCGGTGTTCACCGCCATTGAGGAATACATATTCCTCGATGAATGGAGTTCCCCGGGCGGCGGTAATTCCAAACGGTCGGACCGCCGGTCAATTCATTTCGAAGCCAACCTTCTACCGGTCCCAATCCTACTCCCTGGACAGAAATCGATTGATGATCATCGAGACCGCTTGCGCCGCAGAGGCCATGGCTGTGTCTATGCAAAACGGAGCTTCGTCCCATGGCTCATATTCATGATCCAGTACAGATTGCCAGGTGGGTGGCGTCAGCCCGGGAATGTCACCTTCCCTTGTTTCTACCCGGCGCTGGTGCTCATATTTATCGGAGCAAATCACTTGGATATTTACCAACCGACCACCCGCCCGTGAGGCAACTTCGCTCCACGCGGTTCGGCTTTCGATGACGGGATTGACACAATCAACGACAACCGTGCGGCCCAAACGAAGATTACTCAGGGCCAGCTCGTTGGCAACCATGTAACCACTGCGCCCCACATCTTGCGCAAGCGCCCCCGAGTTTCGAATCGCCTGTTCAATCGTATCGATCCGTAGGTACACGGCGCCTGTCGTAGCGGCGAGATCATGGGCGATAGTCGTTTTCCCGGTGCCGGGAAGGCCGCTGAAAACAATGAGCATTCCAGGTCCTTGAATGAGTGAGTTAATCCCGTATAGGCAGCAGCCAGTTATACGGCAGTAGAAAGCAAAAACCGCAAGAACGATCAAATGTTCTCCCCATGCATTTGATAACGTCGCTTTCAGCATTCATGGAGGACCGTCATGCTGAATATCGAAAGGGCCCTGTGGTACATCGAGTTGGAGCTGGGATCCCAACTCGATCTGGGACGTGTCGCGCGCCATTGCAACCTGTCTCCCTTTGCCTTGGCCCGTTTGTTTGCGCTGTCGACGGGCTGGTCGGTGATGCGGTACATCCGTGCTCGGCGGTTGAGCCAAGCAGCACTGGCCTTGCGTCGAGGTGCGCCGGACATTCTGCAAGTAGCGCTGGATGCCGGCTACGGTTCCCATGAAGCGTTTACGCGCGCCTTCTGCGATCTGTTTGGGGTCACGCCGAAGCAAGTGCGTGGGCACGAGGATGAACATCTCTCGCTGGTGGAGCCTTTACGTATGAAAGAAAGGAAGCTCATAACACTCTCCGAACCTCGCTTTGAAACCAGGGCAGCGTTTTTCATCGCGGGTCTGGGGGATCGTTATACCTTCGATAAGAACGAAGGCATCGTCGGTTTGTGGCAAGCGTTCTCCCACTACCTGGGACAGGTACCCGATCAGGTCAACAACTGGAACTATGGCCTGTGCTGTAACCCTGGACTGGACGGTAGTTTTGAATACATTGCCGGCACAGAAGTGTCCTGCGTCGATGGTCTTCCTCCGGCTTTTCGCTATTTCAGGGTGCCGCAGCAAAACTATGGCGTGTTTCGACACCAAGGCCATATCTCGACGATCCATCAGACATTCTTCACCATTTTCAATCACTGGTTGCCTGAGTCTGAATATGAGACAGCCGACGCGCCTGAGTTCGAGCAGTACAGCGCGGATTTCGAACCCTCCCGAGGGAAGGGTTACGTGGACGTGTGGATACCGCTTGCAAGACGCCAAGCATCCGGTGTCATGGATTTATAGGTCTGACCATCCAGTACGGAGCCCGTCCCATGAGTTTTAATTGGCACAGTGACCAGCTCACAAGAGATACGCCAGTTTGCAAGCACTACCGAAACACACAGAACGTCCGCCGATTCATGGTGGAGCACTGCGGCGACAACTTTAAATTTGACCGGGACTTCATGGCCTGGATACGTGATGGCGTCCCGAAAACGCTCGGAGACGCCGTCGATGAGTGGCTGCTGCGCAATCGCGATGACCGTTGATGAGCGGGCATCTCGTAAACACTCTGATGCTCAATGAAGAACCCTGCGGCTCTCCCCAATCCGGATCCTGTCGAGCGCCCTGTTTAAAGCATCCAAGGCGTCGAGCAGGGCTTTTGCCTCAGCCTCCCGACCGTCGCCCCAGAGGCGCTCTGCCATTTTGTTCAGTGCCTGGATGGAGCGCTCAATGTCAGCAGCCGTCGCTGCTTTGCTTTCCTGAAGTTTCTTTGGCATTGATTAATCGTCCTCGGGCGCGTTGTTTCATCAGCTTCGACACGAATACATCGCACGGCAGAACGCTAGGCTGGAGCTCCGCACCTTTCACCGCCGATACCCCGGTTAACCAACACTGGCAAACCCAAGATCGCATTACTTGGCTTTTGCGCTCTTGATGTCACTTATGATTTTCTGAGAAATAGCCTGAACCTGCTCTTGGGTCATGGCCGACATAACGCCTTCCCAAGCAGACGACGAGGTGTCATAGGTGCGAGTTCCAATCAGGCGGCCTGATTTCAGGTCCGAGTAATCGGCACTGGAATTGACCCATGCATTTCCCACCATGACCCCTGCTCCGTAGCGAGCGCCTGGAGTCAGGTAACGGAAATTGGTCACGTTGATCTTGATACCGACACCCTCCTTACCCTCGTGGCTTGATGCCTGAGCCTCTGTAAGCCTGTAGCCGGCGCGAGTTGCTTCGACTTGCAGAGCGTCATTCCACTCCCGCTTCAAGCGAGGCCAGTCCTCGTTCTGTTGAACCTTGCTATTCCCCTCAAAGTTTACGACCAGGTTCTGCTTGGCTGACTCCTGAATGACGAGCGTTTCAGTTCCGCCGCTTTTTACAGAGGCAGCGCACCCGCTCAACATCAAAACTGCAACAGCACAGGACAGCGCAATCGAAAGCTTAGGTGTGTCCATTGAATTTCCATATCCACAAAATCGGTTGAGAGAGGCGTTAAATATCCTCGCCGAGCCAGATGGGCCCACACGCTGGACGCGCAGAATTTAGCACCATTGCTTCGCTGCTACGAGCCAAGGGCGGGAGTCAGAACAACTGGGACAGCCCTCGATATTGCGTACATTAATCTGTCGGTCTCAAATCGTGGGTTGTCCCCTTTTTTCGACGCGAAGTCAGCCCTTACACAGGCGCCTATGGACAGGCAACAGGCTCTCGAGACTGCCGCTTCTTCCACAGAATACGACCGTTGATTCTACTGTCAGACCATGACTCGGTAACCAAAGAGCAATCGCCGCTTAGGTTCTCGACAAACGTCCTCGGATAGCCTTCAGGTTCATATCCACCCAGACGCATCCAATTTGGATCTGGCGAGCTCACTGATTGATAAGGCATGCAGGCTGCCAATGTGACCAGCGAAAGTGCCAACACTACCTGTTTCATTTAATTCCCAATCAATTTGACGAGTGTCCGGGCAAAACGCGGCGTATAGATTGACTGGATGTTTTCCCAGCGCGAGTTACGACGAGGACTCCCTGCAAGTGCAGCTATAGAACCCACCTCAAACGGCGGACACCAGAAGGCTGAGGACAGACCGCGATTTGAGTTCACGTGTAATCGGACCGCCTCATAATCGTGGTCTGCCCGCGTTTTCCTGGCGTCCGCAGCGCACAAAACCATTGTCGCGAGTGACGATGAAGAGACATTCGATTTGAGCTCATGATCACTGTCGAGCCCGCTGTAACGCCACCCTGGTGATGTTCGCTCCCTACGGGCTCGGCTCGTCAAGAAGGCACGAAAACGGCGGAAAAGATTTAAATTGGACCAGGCCATATCCAGGCGTGCCTGCACCATCTCATTTTTCGCCTGGACGATTTGCCCTGCCAAACTTAACGCCCTTTTTTTGAATTCCCTGTGAAGCGCCTCTTCCTCGGTTTCGTTTCCCTGTGGCTTAACCGTCATCTCGGAAAACGTGAACAGAACTTTGTCGCCGAGCACATAAAACGTGCCGCTACATTTTTGTATACCGCCTTGAAAGATAAAATCGACCGAACTGAACGCATGTTCGTCCGTGTTTACGTAATACAGCGGCTCACCCTGAAGATTTCGAACTATTCCGTCCTGATGAAGCCGGCCCAAGGGCGCCCCATCGCTGCCATTGCCTTTGAAGACCAGGTAGCGGCCGTTCGTGTAGTTGTACGGCATTATCGGTCCTCATCCCGAATAGACATCGAAACACATGGCTTGCCCATTCGCAGCTCATTCATGGCCTTTTCCCACAACGCTATCAGGTCAGGCACTCCCCTGCTCATTTCTTCTCACGACCTGGACCGCCACGGTGGAAGAACCCCTTCGAAAAGCGAAAAGGCTCGATGCACGAAACGGTTGAAGCGAGCGGCATCACGCCGCAGCCCCGCCTGCTGCCCCCCAATCAGGCACAGGTGGGCCACCTGCCCCATCACTTCTGCTTCGCCTGGCCTATGGGCCAAGCGACGACACGTCCGTATCGCGAAGTCCAATCGTCGTGCGTCAACACGCTGCTGAACCTCGCCTACCAACGGATCGTGCAGCGACCAGGCCCGGATGGAAACTTCACGCCCAGGTTGTTTCTCAGCAGCGATACTCAAGTAGCGTTTCAAGATTTCGCCCGCGCTACGACCTTGCGCCGCAAAAGCGAGCATGCGCTCCGTGTAGTCTTCTTCCCAAGCGGCCAGCAAGGTGCGGACAAAGTCTTCGCGATTGCGGAAATGGTGATAGAACGATCCGCGGGTCACATTCAATCGGCGCGATAGACTCTCGGCTGACACGCCAATATGCCCTGTCTGGTCGAGGGCCTCGAAACCAGCCGCGATCCAATGGTGACGCGTTAGTTTTTCCATCCGTTATTTCGCTCCTTATTTATCGCCATACAGGCTGTGTATGGCGCGCAACCGATCGATACCCTGCGAACACCAGCAAAGATGGCCGTTGCGTTTTGCACGCCAGCACTTTTCATGGAGCTCGCCTTGAAGAAAATCGTCCTGGTTGCTTTCGACCAATTCACCGATATCGACCTATTCCTGATGTGGGACATCTTAGGCCGCAACACCGAGGACTGGCACGTCCGAATATTGGGTTCCAGCCCTGTCGTACGATCGGCGCATGGCCTGCCTGTTTCGGTGCACGGTCTGCTTTCCGAGGCCAATAGTGCCGACGCGGTATTGTTCGCCAGCGGCAAGGAAGGAATACCCGCCGCACTGGCCTCCCCGGATTTCCTGCCGTCGTTTGAACTTGACCCCAAACGCCAGCGAATCGGCTCCATCTGCGCCGGCGCTTTCATTCTCCAACGGCTTGGGCTGCTCAGCGGCCGAGCAACGACACACCCGGATGCACGATCGGGCTTGCAAGCCCTGGGACTTGAGCCCGTGGACCAGCCTCTTGTATGCCAGGGCAACGTCGCAACCGCTGGCGGATGCCTTTCGGCGCTCTATCTGGTGGGATGGTTGGTTGAATCCTGGTTCGATGCCGACAAGCGCCGTGCGACGCTGCTCCCTGTCCTGCCCGCTGGGCAACAGGCGCTGTATGATGCGCTGATCGGGCTCAGTATCCGACAAGGAGAAGTGGCCGCCTCCCGACAAGAAACGCGACATGGCATGTCATCTAATTGGTAGTTAGCACTCAGGAAGAGATCCCCGATGCCCCGAGAATTTGAGCTCATTAAGTCTGTGCCGGTCCCCTCGAGGTCCGGCGTCACCCACCTTTACAAGTCGACGAACCTGGCGGACGCTTTTGCGATTCGACTCCCAGCGGGCACATCCAGCGATCCAGAGGTGCTCGCTCGATTCATCCTTTCCCACCAGCCATCCTGGATCGGATGGCTCATGAAAGTCCGAGACACTGTCGTTGCCTGTTTTGGGCTCAAGACAGCCAGGCATTTGGCGACACTTGCCCATCGGATTCAAATCTTCAAGGTCTACAGCACCGACCAGACTGAAATCGTGTTGGGAGAGGACGACAAGCACCTCGACTTCCGCATATCGATCCTGTGTTCTGGAGAGGTAGAGCAGGAAGGCAGTCGCCAACTGGTTTTTTCAACCGTGGTGCAGTGCCACAACCGACTGGGCCGGGCCTACATCTTCGTGATTGCGCCATTTCATCGCTTGGTTGTTAAGGCGAGCCTGCGCCGTGCAGCGCGTATTGGTTGGCCTTTGGCTGCCTGAGCCGCGACACCACAAACCATGTGGCGAGGGAGCTTGCTCCCGCTGGGTGGCGAAGCCGCCCTAAAAAGGGGAGGCGCGGTTTTACAGACAAACCGCAGAGACTGAGGACAAAAGACTGGGGACAGTCCAAGGTTTTAAGCGAAGAAATTGGCAAGGAGGTTTGAACATGAGCCAACACTTGACGACATTTGACATGGCGGCACTGCTCGAGAGCGACGAAACCATCAGTGAATACCTTTCTCAGGTGCTGGCTGATGGTGATAGCGAGGAGTTTCTCCGAGCGATCGGCTATGTCGCCAAGGCCCAAGGCATGGCGCAGATCGCTAAAGACTCTGGCAGGGGCCGAGAAAGCTTGTAGAAGGCGTTCGCACCTGGATCAAAGCCGAGATTCGATACCGTACTCAAGGTCATTCATGCGCTAGGCATTGATCTTCATGCGCAGCCTGGGCATGGAGCTGAACATTCGCCTGCCTGAGTATGGGTGCCTTTCCTAATTTTTTGGCTTGGCCTCTTCTTTACCCATACCGTGCAATCAATCGGGACACATGCCCTGCCCTCTTGAATTTTTTCCCAAGCTTTATGAAAACGGGCGACTGATTAGTCGCCCGTTTTCATTATTCCGCCACCTGCGCCCGCAATCGTCTTCCGATCACATCCATGACATCACAGCCATCGCGCAATGACGTGGTCAGCAATTTACAAAAATCAGTGAGCACCACGGTGTCTGAGCTGATGTCCGAGCGAAACGCGATATTTTCCAAGACTTGGGTCACCGTGCGGATGCGGTAATCGGCGGTTTCGAAAAGGACGTCCAGAGGCGCTTCGGTGTCGATGAGCAGGGTTGCGGGGATGCAGTCGATGCCGGTGATGGGCATGTATCGGGTCATGAGCAGTACCTCTTCAATTGATAAGGAGCAGGAGCTTCTGCGCTTCATTCAATCGAGTCGCCAAACCCGAATCGCCATCTGGGCGATATAGAGACAATAAGTTGCCTATTCAGATGCTGCAATGCGCTGGTTTCCGAGGTTTGTGTAGGAATTTGCGTCAATGCCTTTCGCGGCGCTCGCTTGAGCCTTCATAAGCCACAGCGGCAAAAAAAACCTCTCCTTTTCCCTTTTCCCGCCCCCCTTTCTCCCGAAACAAAAACGTCCGGCGCAGTCAAGCTCCATCCAACCTTAGAACGAGGGATTGGAACGCTGAACGCTTGCCTACACAGCACCAAAAGACCAGAATAACGACCTAAATCGGAGTCTTATCTATGCAGAATATCCTGGCCGATGTGGCCGTCAGCGTATCCGAACTCAAGAAGAACCCCTCTGCCGTCCTGAGCGGCGCCAACGGCTTGCCCGTGGCCGTGCTGAATCACAACCGCGTTATGGGCTATATGGTCCCTGCCAACGTGTACGAGGCGATGGTTGAGCGTCTGGACGAACTGGAACTGGTTCACTTGGTCAAGGCACGGCTCGATGCCAACGAAACACCCGTCCGAGTATCTCTCGACGACCTCATCGGCGAGGCCGAGGCAGATATCGCCAATGGCCGTTGAGTACAGAGTCGAGTGGGATCCGAAAGCGCTGAAGGAACTGCGCAAACTCGACGGAACCATCCGCCTCCAGTTTTTGCGAAAGCTCCAAGAACGACAGGCCGAGCCACGAGTGCCAGGAGATGAGCTTCACGGCATGAAGGACTGCTACAAGATCAAATTGCGCGGCGCCGGCTACCGACTCGTGTACCGCGTTGAGGATGGACGAATTGTCATCCTGGTGCTGGCCGTCGGCAAGCGGGAACGAAGCAGCGTCTACGATTCGGCCAAGAATCGGTAGGCAGATAAAAGAAGCCCGGCGCTGAGTGAATTAGGGGCAGACCACGATTAGAGCTCACCTGTACTCAACTTCCCCATAGTTGTGGTCTGTCCTCGCTTCTTCGATTGTTGACCGTCAAAAGCTGGCACAGCGTAATTACACCGAGTTGAGTGGAACTGCGAGAGCGGATATAGACAATAGGAGTCGACTTCAACTTCAGGTGTCGACAATGTCCAAGCTATCCCGCTTCATTTTTCGCTTCATCCTGCTCCTCACACTGCTGTGCTTCTTACGATCGGACTCGACACCACCCCGGGTTGATGCGGAACCAGCTGAAGGTTCCCGGAAGGAAGCTAACGCCGGTAACGCTTTTGGGCTCAGGGGAACCGAGGGGGACAGATCACAATTTTTGTCCGTCTATAATCGGCCAGTCTCATAATCGGTCTGTCCCCCGCTTTCCCGGGTTCAGCACTTGAAAAGCACATTGCACCGGGCACACCACCCTTCAGCTGCGCTCCGGCTCATTGGAAAACGGAGCGGAGGATGACTTGTATCGGCAACCATCAGAACCAATGTGAATCTTATGAATCTACGCCGAATCTCGTCGGCTGGAACGCCCATGCCCGCCCCATCGACTATTTGAAGAACGCCGCCCGATACCTTGCTGTCAATCTGTTGCCACTCAAACTGCCAGCCTGTTACCCACGTGAAGTCACGAATTTGATAGTCACCGGTTGCGCTTTGGCATTGAGCGAGTTTTTTGTTGGAAGGGTCAAAGGCAAAAAATAGGGGGCTTGGAAAGCCGAGCAACTGAGTATCGTCAAGGCTCAGACCTTCTTTTAGGTTGATGGACGCTACAAGTGCTTTTGCTCGTCTCTTGCGCCGTATTAAATGCCACATAGCGAGGCAAAAAATAGAAACAGAAGCCAGGAAGAGCTGACGTCCTTCGACTGTAAGCTTACCGGACGAAAACTCTATCATGCCCCACAAGAGTCCTATCATCGCAAGCCCCGAGACCCAAGCGGCGGGGATCACTACACTGTTAGCGAGGCGAGCTCCGAGCGTCCTCAAACAGGTTTTCATCATAATTCAGTTTTCGTCTCGGAATTTTTTAGCCAGTATCCCAAGCCTAGTCATCACGGCATCGACCTTCGCCTTGTCGTGCGCATACGGCGCGAAAAATGCCAGGATCATGTATCGGTCTTCGTAAAGCTCGCCCTGTACGTAGACTAAAGCGGCATTCAGCTGCGGCCGCCTTATGTCGCATTTTCTGTAGGCTTGCCGATCGGAAGCCCTGAACTTTTGGGGTGGTAGAGCGATATGAATATGGCGAAGTTGGCCGGATCGAGCCGCTGCCGGCTCGTGGTATGGCTGATCACACCCCCATATAACTGGGAAGTGTCTGACCTTTGCTATCCATGCAGACGGTAAAATCTTTAATTATCTGGTCTAGTGCAAAAGGATGGGCTGCGAGTGCCAACTCGATATCAGCCCGCAATTCAGGATGGATTTCGACTCGAATAACCACTATCCGACTTGATCGATCAGACGCTGTGTGTTGCGGGTCGTCAGGGTTTTCAGCCCTTCCAAGTCGATATCGCTCTCGATGACATTCGGGACGATTGTGCGTTGACGTATCAGGGAATCATTCATCGCCGCAACCGAGCGCGCCTTCGCTACAGCTCGAAGCAGCGTATTGAACTCTTTTTCGCTCCCGACCGGAATACCTGCTTCACGGAGCCTCTTCTCTACAAACCTCAGGTTGTCTGCGATCAAGCCAAAAGGATGGTCTTCCAGATGGCATTCTGGAACGTCTGCCTCGCACAAAATCCTGGTGTATTTACTCATGTCGGTTTCGAGCCTGCGCAGTTCGCCAACAACACTTTTCACAAGTTCACTAGATCCTGCACATTCGCCTGGGTCCGCTTCGCTGCAGTTGATTGTTTGGCTGGCACTACTTCCGCATGCGCCATTTGATCAGTCATGACCAAGCATGCCGCAACCATAGTCATGGCGATGGTCGGCCCCGACCAAGAGCCTTTGCTTTGAGCTGCTACTGTCATAACGTCACCAAATCTATCGAATTGCTCAAATACTATACAGTGAAATCAAGGCTCGATGCATGGCAGCGAGCAGCCGGTAGTTAAAGCCAGCGATACGCCTATCCACCGTTTACCAAACCTTTTTCCTGAAAACATCCAGAGCGTAACGCGATGGAAAACCTCCGGCGAGGGGCTTGGGGTCAGATTAGTGCCCTTGAAGAGATTTTCAGAAACCTCCTACGTCGCAGCGTTAAAAACCCCCAGACGCAAAAAGGGCCCACCTTTCGGTGAGCCCTTCTAGACCGCCCAGCAGAGCGGATTTTGTTTGGTAGGCGCGATTGGACTCGAACCAACGACCCCCACCATGTCAAGGTCTGCTTGCGCAAGCTGCAAGCCCTGCTGCTCTTGGATTTCACAGAACGCCCATTCACATTATGAGGCGTCAAAAATGGCCAATATTCGCTTACTTCCGTCCGGCAACTGGAACGCTCAGGTACGGGTAAAGGGTAAATCTGCCCAGTCGAAAACCTTCGCCACTAAAGCCGAAGCTCAGTCATGGGCCGATCAGCTTGAAGCCGTGACGATGGATCGCAAGCACCACACCATCTATACGTTGGGCATGACCTACTGCGAAACCATGCTCAAGGGGAAAGGTAGCTACGACCACGCACTGAAAATCGTTGAGCATTTGGGCAGACACTTCACGCAACCCATTCACGAAATCACCCCGCAGATGGTCAACGACTTCAAGATCATGCGATTGAAGAAGGTGAAGCCGTCCACGTGCAGAACTCAGCTCGCATTCATGTCGAGGTTCTACCGATTCGCCAAACGCGGTTTATTGATCGACATTCATAACCCTGTAAGTGATATCGCACTTCCAAAGCCAGACCGGTCTTCAGACAAGGTGATCCGGGCAAGTGAGCTTGAGCGATTGCTGGAAAAGCTCTCTCCCACTATGAAGCTCATTGTTGAATTGGCATACGAAACAGCCATGAGACGGTCCGAAATTCTGAAGCTGACGAAAGACTGCATACACCTCAAAGACCGTATAGCCGATGTGATCGACGGAAAGAACGGCACACGATCCGTTCCCCTCACCCACCGAGCTGTAGAAATTCTTGAACTCGCCCAGCTATGGGCCACTGTGAAGCGTCACCCCAACAACCTGATCTTCACTGTCACTCCACACGCTGTAACTCAAGCGGTGCGACTGGCACGTTTTAAGGCTGGATTGGATAGCAGTGTCAGGCTACATCAGCTCAGGCACACCAGAATTACTAACGTCGCGAAGAAGGGTTTCAACAACGCACAGATAATGATCGTCTCAGGACACAGGGATACGCGATCAGTTGCTCGCTACTCCCACCTGAATGTCAGGGACGTGTTGCACCTAATCGACTGATCAAACTAGAGGGGTAGCCGCGATGAATTAGGAATTGGCTGCCCCGCCCCATCCAAATGGTTTAGCCGCCTCCCATTCAAAGCAATGGTCGAAGCACTGGGACATCTTTCGCTGCCAAGCACATAACAACAACTAATAGCAACATAATAGTTGACATTACTTTTAAATGCTGTATAATCCTTCGCCTGCTTCAGTGAGCAGACAGACAATCTGGAAACCTCCACGCGACCACCGATCCAAAATGGTGCCTTGCAAGGAGGTTTTTTTGCGTCTGCGATTTACCAAAACCAATTGGCAGCACCCCGAGAGGAATTGCCTATGAATTGAACTTAAAGAAGGAGAAATTAAGATGAGCAGTATCGCCCCCAATAAAGTGATCCACACCGCTGTATCCGCTCCGGGAGCGGGCAAGACTCAGGCACTCATTAGCCAAATTCCGTCTCTGCTTTCTGCGGGACGCTCCATTGCCCTAGCACTCCCCACCCTCGACCTCACCGATAGCTTTGTTAGCCGTTTACCAACTGGCCTGCCTTATCGTGTCATCAACTCCACC
The DNA here is from genome assembly GCF_014268705.1 of Pseudomonas sp. SWRI179. Classification (NCBI taxonomy): domain Bacteria; kingdom Pseudomonadati; phylum Pseudomonadota; class Gammaproteobacteria; order Pseudomonadales; family Pseudomonadaceae; genus Pseudomonas; species Pseudomonas sp. SWRI179. The sequence continues at coordinate 12,044 of NZ_JABWRA010000060.1, forward strand.
ACCTGTGATCACGTTGGTACGGAGCTGACAGCCGCTTTGAAGAAGAAGGCAAACCATCTGATTATCACGACACATCAGAGCGTCTTCGCGGTACGACCAAGTTTGCTCCAAGGCTGGATGCTAGTCATCGACGAACTACCGCCCGTGGTTGATTTTCCAGCGTACCCATTCGAACCATCGGAGCTCGCTCAACTGTTTGTGAACGCAGTGGAGCGGGATGGACGTCTACATATACGGGACGGTTGTGCAGGTGCGATTAAAACATCATTGGCGACCTTCAAGGCTGTATCAGCAGGAGCTGAACGCACTTCGATGTTGAGCAAAGAGGGGGCTCGTATCTACGAATGCCTGAAGGATGGGCATCCAGTATTCATTGATCCCGAGATACCCAATGGAAACCGGTATGTTCGATCAGTAGTCGAGTCCAACTGCTGGGACACCTTCGCTGCGGCGGAAGAGGTGCACGTTCTTGCAGCCAGTGTAATTGGAAGTCAGTTCGATGATTTTGCTCAGGTGCATGGCGTCACATACGCAAGGTCGGATTTCACGCCAGCGTTTGACGGCTACACCTCTGCTGTCACGATCTACCCTGTCATGCCGAAGGGGCGTAACTACAGCAAATCCGCTGTAACAATGACTGCACATGATGAAAGCACTACTGAGCAGCAGAAGCAGGGAGAGCCTCTGGTGATTGATGACATTCTGAAGGCCGCTCTCCAACGGTCTATTGGAACTCCGCTGCTGTTCAGCAATAACTGGGCAAGCTTCAGATGGCTACCAAAGGGAACCGTGAATCGCTGCTCAATCGACAGTCGAGGCTTGAACGAGTATCAGGGCGAAACTGATGCGATTCTTCTGTTTGGTGGAAACCCATCGCCATCCGATCAGCTCGCGCTGGAGTTTCTAACAACAAAGTATGGTCGTGTATTTCGTCAAGGATTCATCGTCACTAGATTTTTGGAACCTAGTTTGCAGGCAGCGACTCGGACAGCAGTACGAGACAAAGACAATACCAAGCCGATACAGCTATTTGTGCAGGATGGGCGAGTAGCTGAGTATCTTGTCTCCACATACATGCCAGATGCAGTGATCGATTGGGGCTTGTCTGAACTATGTCCAGTGGGTGAGGACCGTAGAACGACTCAGGACCCACGTAGACCTAAGGTTTACGAGCTGTTTGCACAAGGTAAAAAGAACGCTGAAATTTACCGCCTCACCGGCGTCCATCGAAACACTCTTCTTAGCTGGAGAAAGGAGTGGCACTTCGCTCAGGCTGCTTGACACTAGTAACCTTGTAGATTCAACACCGTACGCTGATAATTCTGCACATTGATCCTAAGAAGCTTATTAGGAAAGATGTGCAGTTTCACAAGCTCTCCTCCCAAAGCTTAATCTTTGGGCATTGAATTTTTCTGGGCTAGCTAGCCCAGTGAGGCAATGAGATAGGTAGAGAAAAGGATGGGGATAGACCCATCAAACAAAGACATTACATCTCGTTGTACACAACAGAAGTACGCATTCAGAGTGATACTCTGAAATCAGATCAAAAGCATGGTGGGCTTCGCTTTCCCACCTATGTAAAGCATTCGCCTCCGGCTCACTTGCTGACACTGGTTGTATGGTTACTGAAATTTAATTGATTGACATACTGATGTGATCAGCAGTGATGCGTAAGCGAATAAGGTGTTGACGTTGCTTCTATGTGGTAACACGGGAACATTCTCTGAGAACATTCAGGGCGAGAGAACAAAGTGAACCAAGCATCAGACATCAACATCACACCGATGACGGTGGCATGATTGCCAATCATGATTGATAGAGAGTGAATTGTCTGTAAATAGACAAATATGTTCACCCTTAAACAATACACTCGTTAAACAATCAGCCTCGTTCATCTACGACCAAAACCAAACACATCATAATCATCTGCTTGTTTTCCTGAAGCCCAACATTGCATGTCATTTCTAATAAATCAAGAATGCACTTTCACATTTAAAAATAATCAAAAAAGGTTGCATTTAGTTGCAACTGTATTGACTTATCTCAACTAACTTGATAGAATGTTAAATATATAGGAGAGAACCAAACAACATCCTCATCACCACTCCCTCATGGTGCTACTGTTAGGTTATTTAGCTATTTCTCGACAGTATGTTGGCAACTCTCCTCCACTAAATTAAAAAGGTCATCCTCAACAGGTTGGCCTTTTTTATTGGCTATTCGGCAACATATGCAACCATTCAACCAACCACCTTACCAATATCAGGGAGGCACATTTATGCGCATTAAAAATTGTTTGAGCTGTAACAAAAAAATGATTAACAAACGGTCTCATATCAAAACATGCAGTTCAACTTGCAGGGTCCGCATCTGGCGATCTAGTCAAAAACAATACATTCCTTTGAAGTTACTTTTCACAGTTCAGCACTTTGAAAGCTTGCGGCTTGTAGCGAACAATCTTGGATTGACTGTTGATGCGCTTGTGATGACTCGTGCACTTGGGACACCACCGACCAGCAGCTGATAACAGCTGTAATTACACCTACTCCATGTAAATCAAAGGAACTTAATTCAACGAAAATAAGGAAATACCATTGAGCAATTACCTCGTACTGCACACGCCATCACAACTGATCAAAGCTGTTATCACAACATCTAACATACCCACACCAGATCAACATCACACCTTCCATGCTGCATCAAGCACTGTACTGGATAAGTACTATCGGTTGAAGTCAAAGGCTAATCGTAATGGGACTCTGGTGTCCGCTGGTGAGCTCGCAGCCATTAGCCCCTCGTTCCTGAGTTCGCTGGTCGAAACCGGATAAAAATGGCGACCCCTAGCTAGGGTACAGGGTACCTGTTTTACCTCGTCTTCAAGCCACATAAACTGGGCATGTAAAGTACTAAATCAACCATATGCCAGCCTATTTCTACAATTAACTCTTCAAAAGTAAAAACCCACAATGAATATAGTGAACTTACTCACTACGTACGACCTTGAACGTCTCTTGGCGATTCAGCAAATTAAACATTACATTTACGTCAAGCAGACAGCAGCCGCGATAGGTAATAAAACAGAATACCGTCGTGCCACTGACATCATCGATCAACTGATAACAGAACATGGTGTTTCAGCACTGCACCTAGCTCAAAATCCTGATCTGAAGCGTCAAGCACAGTTGCAACCAAGTCAAGTAACGCAACAACTAGAATAACCAAAGCAATTGACTAATCGCTTTGAAGAACAAATTGCCGAGGTTAACAAACTGCTCGCTAGCATTCACGGTGGTAAGCCCATTACCAAGATGAACAAGGTAACTACCAGCGATGAAGTCACAAAACCAAAGCTATCGAACGATGAACAATATCGCATTGACATCTTAACCAAGATGAAAGCACGTATCTCACAACAAACGAGGAAGTAAACATGACCAATACCACTACCGACATCAAGACAGATAAGATTACCGTACATGGCGTTCCACCAAAGTGGGATGATGCAGAGTTTGAAAGCCGTGTAGCAGGCTGGATTCATGTGTATCACAACACTACGCAATCGATGACGTATGTCACAGCACCATTGTCGTATGATTTCTTGGAACTGGTATCAGCAAAGACTGCTGAAGGCCACCGTATTGCACGCAACCAACTTATCAGCTTTGAAGCACTCAAATACGGTTGCTGGATGATCAAGCCAGAAGCAATGCAGGCTCAGGACATTGCTGAAATTCGAGTGAATGAGAAGACGAAGTATGTTGAGTTTCTTGAATCTGAGCGTGCTCGTTACCAAGACATGGTACGTCAACAACTCATCCAGTCTGCCGAACTGAAAGAACAAAAGAAAATTGAGGACGCGAAAGCAAAACGACTGGCTGAAATCGATAAAGAAGTTAATGAATTGTTCAAGCCTTTAGATATTCCAGCGTAACAACCAAGTACACGCTGCAAGCTCCTACAAGCCTTTCTGAGAGCTTTTACAATGTCACCAACAACATCAGCCTCTGTTGCGCTAACCGCGTCACAGGGGCTTTTTCACATCTGCAATATAGTCACCATTTGCAACAGGATTAAATCAGGTGATGAATCACGGATCACAACAGGATCATCCTGGTCGTTCATGTGACAACTTATTGTGCAAACAACTGCTCCAGCCCGCATTTTTACAGGTGTCTGAGCAATTCAGGTTAAGCATTCCCGTAACATTCTCTGCAATTTCATCACAGGTGAAAGCAAAACAGGTGAAAACGAGAGAAAAACGAGTCACCTGCCAATGCTGGATGATCATCCATCACAGACCTTTGCACAAACGGCGTAGCAATGCCGTCACAGGGTGTTGGCGTTAACCATGACGGTTTGTCGATCTCACGACAAGTGCCGATATACGTCATTTAGTAACGTCTAAGCTACGATCTTTGTTCACCCATCAAGGACGACAGCCATGTCAGAACAGAACGAAGCCATAGCCAACGCCTTAGAGCTGCTGGTGATCAGTCAGAACGGCATTGGTGCTGCTATCGAAGAACTCGCCAAGTGGGTGGCTGAACGTGGCTCTGTGGATGTGGCAGACAACGCCGTGTCAGCTTTGCAAGTCCTCGACTCAAACGCCGAAGGGATCGCCAGTGCGATCAGACTTCTTCGTCAAGAACGGCTATAACAAACCTAGAACGACCGTTCAATTAATGTTATATTGGTTCCCAGACAGACTTTCAGGAGCCGAGACATGACCACCACCGCCGACTCCGTAAAAAAAATCGACGTGGTGAGCTACTGTCGTGTGTCGAGTTCGTCACAGGGTGAGAGTGGGTTGGGTCTTGAGGCTCAGCGTGAGTACATCGACCGTGCAGCCAAACAAAATGGTTGGAACATCGTCGGTGAGTTCGTGGATGTTGTGTCGGGCAAATTGGCAATCGAGGATCGCCCCGAAGGGAAGAGAGCACTAGTAGCGTGCAAGGAGTTGGGTGCACAGTTGGTTGTTGCCAAGCTCGACAGGCTGTCTCGTTCGGTCCATCACATTGCCCGCCTGATGGAACAGACAGAGTTTAAAGTTGCAACCATGCCTCATGCCAAGACCTTCGAACTTCATCTTTTTGCAGCACTGGCCCAACAGGAACGAGAGTTCATCGCCAACCGCACCAAGGAAGCTCTAGCCGCCCTACAAGCTCGTGCTGCTGAAGGTGATGTGCAGTCGCTTGAGAAGATCGCCCGTCGTACTGAGGCACTGAAAAAAGGTCGCACCGCTACCAACCGGGCGAAGGCGAATAAGGCTATTCAAGATCGTGTGAGTTCGTGGCAAGAATCAGTGCGTGATCCGATAGACCTGTGTATCCTCAAGGGAGGTCGCACACTGCAACAGGTGGCTGATTGCCTGAATGGAAAAGGGATCAACACAAGCCGGGGCAGTACGTGGTCATCTATGCAAGTGAAGCGAGTGATGCAGAAACTGGCCCTCACACTCCCTTCGAAAGAGGATGCTCTGTAGCGTTCTACCGGGCCGACCTAGTGATAGCTAGTCACACCTTGAACCAGAGTAAGCGCGTTTCTAGTTTAATATTCTTCGCTCAAAATCGCCAAGACAAGCTCACAGCAGCTCTCATCGGATTTAGCGAATCTCTAGATGGGCACCCCCCGCCAGAACCCCAGACGGTCAACCCCATCAGACCAATATCCATACCGGATTCCCACCGATGGCATCACGCGATTAAACATTGGAAGCCAACTTTGATTTCAGGGTGGCTGGAAACTTCCTACACTACGTTTCTAGAATCCTAATTTCGTATTCTTTCATACGATAACTCCCCTTGCGATCAGGGCTAATCACCTACCTAGTAAAGAGAAGACGACAAAACCCGCAAAAATTGAATACATAATCCCGCGAGCAATCCAAAGCATTATCCTCTCCTTTTCCGTAGGCTCTACCACTGAACTCGTGTTACACATTACGCCAGTGTTGATGCTATCCACGTCTGATCCGCAGTGCTTACATTTCACAGCAGCACAGCGGATTATTTCTGCACAAATCGGACATGCTCGACCATCACTATAGCTACCAACGATTCCCGTCTGACGCTTTCCGCCGATAGCCATAACTACCCCCACGAGTAGCATCAAGCCGCCTATAAGAATGTAGTTTTGCCGATCAGCCATAAGTCCAATATTGTTGACTCGCCTCGCTCCAGCCGATACCGAGACATCCATAGCCAGCGCACCGACAATGCAAAGCACTCCGACTACAAGCAAAAAATAACCAAAGTTCCGCATAGCGATTTCCTTCAGAATTTAACCATTACTCAGAGAGTTTCTTCGTTTCTGGCTGCTCAGGTGAAACAGGCCGTACAGGCGCCCAGAATCGCGGGTAGGCGGCATCGGCCAACTGCCGCATCCTCCGATATTATCCCAAATTCAGATATCTGAAAAGCAGATATAGCTTACATGGCTGCCCACTGCCGAGCCGGCCAACCATGTCCAAGACCATCTATCGACACGAATACGATGTGCTACTGACGCTACTCAAGAAGCATCGGAAAGCGACAGGCTTGACTCAGGTCGAGTGCTCCAAAGCGCTGGACCGTCCTCAATCTTTCATGAGCGACGTTGAAACGGGATCTAGGCGTTTGGATATCGTGCAGCTCCGCGATTTGTGCAAGGTTCTCGATATTGGTTTAACCGAGCTAGTCGCTGAGTTTGAACGAACTTTGGAAGAGAAATAATCGAGTGGCTAGTACCATACCGATTGAATTGCTTCATTCATGCAGTATTTGGTATTGAAAATACCTTTCATTTAAACTCAGGAAAAGCCACTTTGTTCCAGCCTTCTAAGCAAAAGCGAGGCAAACGCAAGATGATCCAAGCACGTGTCAGGATCGTCACTGAGGTTTACTTCGTGACCTCGGGGGTTCCGAATGGCCATCACCGCCCCACTGAAAAGGAAGCTGTAGCCCTTCTGCTCGTCTCGGCCGCTCGTAGTTGATAGGTCGGCAAGAGTGAGGATCGGCTTAGTCTCGTTGAAGGCATTCATCATGAGCTTAAAACCCGACTCGTCCACTTGGCATAGCCGCTGCACAAGCTTGTCTATTAGCTTAAATGCTTCGAAGGTAGACTCTGCACAGTGACCATTGTCGAAAAGTTTTTTGACCTTCCCATAAAGACTTTGATGAATATTTCTCAGCTCAAATGGATGCACGGCAGTGCTTTTGGCCTCACCTCCACCATCATAATCCCCTGTAGTCCTACGGACTATCGCTTCAAAGATATTAAGAGACATTACCATTCAGCAGGTTCTCTCTGATGCTTTTGAAGATGCGGTCATAGGTCTCTTGGTCACCACCAGCGGGTAGATTAATTTCTACCCTGACAGTCAGCGCCATGGTAGAAGGCTGGACTATTGGAGCAGCCGATTGAATGGGCAAGGGAACTTCGACTTTAGGTAGCTGCGGAGTAACCTTGGTAGGCTTAGAGCGTGCTGTACGAGTGGGGGCGGATGTGTCGCCTGTCTTCGGTTTAGATGTAGACGATCGTACAGCTCCATCTACTTTACCGGAAAGCAATCCAAGTGCTTGGAATGTTGCAGCCTGTTTCTTTCCTACAATATCGCTCGTGTTGTCTGTGTGCCTAAAGTAAGCGATCAGCTTGGTTAACGGGAGCGTCCAAGCGTCCTCACCGTGCAACTCAAAAAGCTCGCTGTAAGCAGAAGAGACAATCTCCGAAAAGCCGCGCTGAAATTCATCATCTTCATGCTGGCTGAAAACGGAACCAACTTTTTGCCCTTTTTTCCCATCCTCATCGAGTACGCCGAGAAATCGCAGCGTGTTCAATACATAGCTCTCGTTGTTAGGCGCTATCCCCAATTTTTTCATTGTGTCTGAGCCGAACTGGACAGGAAACGACTTTCTGAGCTGGGCAATGGTCTGCGCCAGTCCTGCAATACCGGAATACGGATGCTTATCTGCCATGATTGTGTCCCTACGCTCTCGATGTAACTGACGCTACCTACAACTACGTCTTGTGTCCAGCGTTATGTCTAAGGGAAAAGGTTCGACCTCACAAAAGCGCTGTGCCCGCTTCAGATGCGTCTCGGGACCGCACTTGTTTCCCCCTGGACATTTTCTGTTTAGCTAGCTTGCTATTGAACAACTCTAACAACTGCCCTTTCCCGACTTATATTTCCCAACTATTGTCTAGCCAACATAAAAGTTAATTACTTTCCACGACAACGCGATTTATCGAAAAGTGGCGCTAGCACGCCGATACAGGAAACAAGCGGCAGCAACTCGGAGCAGATCCAGAGCTAGAAGAGCTCAAATCGAGAGCGGTTCAAAAAATGCTACGAACTAGCAAACCGCATCAACTCATGCCTGGACCAAACCTTCAAAACGAGCTCGAATATAATCAAAGCTAGGCTGTCCCACGTCTTGCAAAAGCATTTGCTGCATGTGGGTGACATCAAAATTTGCAGTCATCTTATACAGACAATTTTTATGCACTTGCCTTAGACAAGACTGACACTGGCTAATTAAACTATCTGCACAAAACTGGGGCAATAGTGCAACCTGCTTCTTAAATTCATCAATAAATATCTCTAGAAGCCACTTACCTTTGCATATAGCCAGCAGACCTCCCCAACCATCCTCGACCCCTATCGCGGCTCCAAACGCCTCAAGGTCAGCCTCTTTGTTTCGGAGAGTTTCTTCATGACCTGACCGCAATACTGCTCGGATTCTATCACCATATCCAATACAGGCGTCATAACCTTGATCACAAGCTTTCCGCAAAGCCTCTAAAGAAAAGAGCCTAAGCTTCTCCAACTCGGACTTAATATTTTCAAAAATCACTGCAACATCAGCCTCCGATGTCAGATGACCTGTTGCCCGCGTAGTGCGTTCTACGAGAAACCGTACTGCCTCCGAACTCACGAAGTGAGCCTCGATAGAATAGAATTCCAGAACAAGCAATGCACTATCTACAGGAACCTCTCCACGATAATATCTGGCATCCCGATCAATCACACCCAATACATAGGGAGATATATCCATACCTTCAGAATTATCGCGAATGGTAGTTAGATGCTCTAAAACGCCGCTACATCCTGCCTTTCCAGAAAGTATATTTTCGCTCGCATAGACTTCGCAATCACGCCCCATGTCTAAAGCAAGGCGTTCATAAATCGGGATATCGTCACACCCCTCCACAATAATGACTGGGAGCTTATTCATAATTGCCGAATTAAGAAGCTCGTCAGCTTCAAAAGTCAAGCCTACGGGAAGATGACTTACCATGATGCTGGTGCCACAGGCTTCAACTCTGGCTTCAGCTCAACCAGAGCCAACGGATGTCGCTTAGCAATAGCAGGACTATAAGATGCAACAATAATTTGCGTATCCGGAGCAATTCTCTTCAATAACTCCAAGAGCGATCTCTGCCATTTCATATTCAAAGAAATTTCAGGCTCGTCAATAATGATGAAATCCTTATTGCGGCCAGTCACTACAATCAATGCCAAAAACGTCAAAATATGCCTTTCACCACTTGAAAGAACGTCGATAGGATGGTGACTCCCGCCAACCTCGATAGCAAGTTCATCCTTCGTAATTTTCAGCTCTTTACCATCGATAAGAAAGTCATTGAACGTATCCACCAAGACATTAATGGCACTAAGCAGTTGCTTTTCAATTTGCAGCTCGCTAATCATGTTTATAATGAGTTGGCACAGAATTCTATTCTGAGTAAGGTTAGGCACATCCTCTTTCTTCTTGAAGCCTTCCAACACGGAAATCACATGGCTTTTAAATTTATTTTCCGTACCATCCTTTAACGCCTCAATAATTCGCTCTTTGCTTTTTAGAACGAGATCACCAAAATTATCGGGCATAGCTTTAAAAGAGCTAACACCTTGTTGACTTTGCTCAATCGCTACTGCCAAAGTATCAAAAAGGGCGTTCTGAATCTTAGTGGTTGCAATATTCCTAGCTACTCGATAGCGTTCAAGTAACAGATTTTCAATGTTACTCATCTTTACGTTTTGTAAATATACGTGCTGATCATCCAGCTCAAAATCATCACGCGAGTTTCTCTGCCGAACAGACTGATACTTTCGAAGATGAAGAACAAGCCCCTCTGCGAACTCCTGCATTCGAAACCGCGAAATTTCTCGCATGGGAGAACTCTGCATATATCTTATCACATCACTAACTTCAATCCGAGATGCTAACGTGGTGACACCCCTCTCAACACCAAGCGACAAGGACGTTGACGCCGATAGGGATGATTCTGTTAGTTGAGACCAGTCATAAGCTATTTCAGGCGCATCTTGAGTGCCACCGTCAATGCTCTCATCCAGCGAAAGCCTAACTACCGAGACTGTCTGGAGTTCTCCGCCATCTACTCGAAAATCTACTTCCGCGCTTGTCACCCCCTCTTTACGAAAGGCTAAAGAATCCTTATTAAGCAAGGCATATATCAGCTTTAAGAATGTTGTTTTTCCGCAACCATTGTCACCATAAATGACGGAGGCAGAATCTTTGGCAAAATTAACTTCTGCTGATCTATTCGAAGATTGAAAACCTACAAACTTAATACGATCCAACCTAATATTGACACTATGCACAATACTTCTACCGCTAGATTCTACCTTTCGCAAGAACATATCTATTCCCTGATTACCAAGCTGAAAATTCATCCACCTAGGTCAAGCTCAATCTACTGAGCTATAACGAGCAGCGCCAGATGATGATTGAAGCCGAAACTGATCACCGTATAGCAGATCAACATACCCTGAGCAACGAATGCTCCCCACTTATCGTGAAAGATGACCAAGCCGTCGCCCAGTGTCGCATGGTCCACAGCCAGCATGATATCAATTGGCCACAAAATACGACTGGTACGAATATTTAGCAAGGCGCATTCGAAAGGTGAAGAATACGATAGTGAGGATGCAGCAGCTAGGAGCACCTAAACGCAGTCACACCTTGAGATTTCTTGCTGAAAAATCCTCGCAGATCAATGCTTTGGGAAGGAAGACAACCCCATCAGCCACACCCGACAGGCAACATCGCCACCGCACTAGGAGCGTTAGAGTTGAGTACCAACGCGGTCACCACAGCCACTAAAGAGCTGCGTCGGAATCATCGTTGGACTGTAGCAGATACCACAATACAAAAACCCCGCCGAAGCGGGGCTTTGCATCACACCAAGACCTTCAGAGCTGTTACTGCCGCCACTCTGTTGGCCCTTGCTCCCCCAGCATGACCAATGCCTCATAATTCGAAATGCCCGCAGCACGTGCAGCAGCCGCCACCGTTGTCTTCGTGAAACTCACCGCACTGTCTATCGTGTTACCGGGATGGAACCACGCGGCCCACAGGTTGTGAGCGTGTGCTTGAAACGTAGAACTGCCCTGTACGCCACGAGATAGCTTAAGCAGACCTTTTCAATAATTACGATGACTTGAAAACATTTGCTATTTCAGGCGGTAGGCGCGTCAAAAATATGTAGATAAGTCTTGTTTGCGATGGGGAGTTAGCTATTTCGTTCCATGATCTCCATAGGCATACCCTATCTTCCTGGTCGCCTCCTGGCTCTGCCTTAGGTAAATATCACTTAGCGTCCACCTCAGCTCTCATTCTCAGCTTTCAATGTCCCAATCTCTTTCAGTGCACCCCGGTACATGACGATCAGCCCTGCAAGCTCCCTGTGGGCTGCTCTTAGGTTACGGCGGGTCAGCTCCAGGTCTGAACAGAGTATGTCCACTTGATGCTTAAGCATTTCCTCACGGCTAGGTAGACCAAGCTCAAAGCCACTGTCATCGATCAGATTGTCTTGCATTGCTGTCACACCAAAAACTGTACAAATGAACAGTATCCGTACAGCGCAGGACGCTCAAGACGAGGGGGATAAACGGTGGTTTCGCAGGAACGAACGGGAGAAATGACCTCGGCAAACCCACTAATGTGGCGCGTTCACATTGCCCGGTGTGAACGAACCCGATATTTTGTGAACGTTCTGCCTGAATCCGAAGCAACAAAAAAGGGCCCACCTTTCGGTGAGCCCTTCTAGACCGCCCAGCAGAGCGGATTTTGTTTGGTAGGCGCGATTGGACTCGAACCAACGACCCCCACCATGTCAAGGTGGTGCTCTAACCAACTGAGCTACGTGCCTGCTGTGAGGCGGCATTCTACGGAATTCCGGAGGGGTGTCAACACCTTTTTTTCACCTAACCCTATGAATATGCAAAATATTTAATTTCCCTGCCGCAACGAAGAATCGGGGGTGGCTGGCGGCCGATTTTTATCTCGGGTAGGATCGTCGCATTCGTAAAAAATATAAAACAGAGGTTCCAGAATGACGAACACATCCTACCCAGCGTCCTATTACGCCGCATCGGCCAACCCGGCGCCGTCGCGCCCTGCCCTGCAGGACGATGTCGAAACCGATGTGTGCGTGATCGGTGCGGGGTATACGGGGTTGTCTTCTGCGCTGTTTTTGCTGGAGAACGGTTTCAAGGTCACCGTGCTTGAGGCCGCCAAAGTTGGCTTTGGCGCTTCGGGTCGCAACGGCGGGCAGATCGTTAACAGTTATAGCCGCGACATTGATGTGATCGAGCGCAGCGTCGGTCCTCAGCAGGCGCAGTTGCTGGGCAACATGGCGTTCGAGGGTGGACGGATCATTCGCGAGCGGGTGGCGAAGTATCAGATTCAGTGTGATTTGAAGGACGGCGGTGTATTCGCCGCCCTCACCGCTAAACAGATGGGCCACCTGGAGTCGCAGAAGCGTTTATGGGAGCGTTTCGGTCATACCCAGCTGGAACTGCTGGACCAGCGACGCATTCGCGAGGTGGTGGCTTGCGACGAGTATGTGGGCGGCATGCTCGATATGAGCGGCGGGCATATTCATCCGCTCAACCTGGCGCTGGGCGAAGCGGCGGCGGTGGAGTCGCTGGGTGGGGTGATTTATGAGCAGTCGCCTGCGGTGCGCATCGAGCGTGGCGCCAGCCCGGTTGTGCATACGCCGCAGGGCAAGGTCAGGGCCAAGTTCATTATCGTGGCCGGTAACGCTTACTTGGGCAATCTGGTGCCGGAGCTGGCGGCCAAGTCGATGCCTTGCGGTACCCAGGTGATTGCCACCGAGCCGCTGGGAGAAGAGTTGGCCCGTAGCCTGCTGCCGCAGGATTATTGCGTCGAAGACTGCAACTACTTGCTCGACTACTACCGACTGACAGGCGACAAGCGTCTGATCTTCGGCGGTGGCGTGGTATATGGCGCGAGGGATCCGGCGAACATTGAGGCGATCATTCGGCCGAAGATGCTCAAGGCGTTCCCGCAGCTCAAGGACGTGAAGATCGATTACGCCTGGACCGGCAATTTCCTGCTGACGCTGTCGCGTCTTCCGCAGGTCGGGCGGCTGGGGGATAACATTTATTATTCCCAGGGCTGTAGCGGTCACGGCGTGACGTATACGCACTTGGCAGGCAAGGTGCTGGCCGAGGCGCTGCGTGGGCAGGCTGAGCGTTTTGATGCGTTTGCGGACCTGCCCCACTACCCCTTCCCCGGCGGTCAGTTGTTGCGTACGCCGTTTGCGGCGTTGGGGGCTTGGTATTACGGGTTGCGGGATAAATTGGGGTTCTGAGGCCACCTACAACAAGGGCTGCTACGCAGCCCAGCGGGAGCAAGCTCCCTCGCCACAGAATCCAACCCATAGATCGCAGTACGCCGAAAACAAAAAACCCCGGTCTTTCGACCAGGGTCTTTGCTATCGACTAGAAGGAGCTTTGCAGCTTTCTTCCTAGCTTCAAGGCGTTCAGTGGGCCTCGAAGCAGATATGGCGCAGCGGACGGGACTCGAACCCGCGACCCCCGGCGTGACAGGCCGGTATTCTAACCGACTGAACTACCGCTGCGTATCGCTATGGACTTGCGTCCAGTTAACTCCTCTGATCAAAACCCTTGGGTCTGGATCTCGAACCAGGCGAACCTGCTTCGGAAAATATGGCGCAGCGGACGGGACTCGAACCCGCGACCCCCGGCGTGACAGGCCGGTATTCTAACCGACTGAACTACCGCTGCGCGTCGGTGGAGGCTTTTGACAGCTTCCGTCTTGCTTTCGCAAAACTCTCGTAAAACATGGTGGGTGATGACGGGATCGAACCGCCGACATTCTGCTTGTAAGGCAGACGCTCTCCCAGCTGAGCTAATCACCCTTTGCTTCGTTGAGGCCGCGAAATTTACGCAGGTACCGAAGCTAAGTCAATAGCAGCGTTGGATTTTTTTCAAAAACAGTTTCAAGCGGCAAGCGCCAAGCTACAAGTAAAAGCACCGGACCCGCACCACGCTGCTTGCAGCTTAAAACTTGCCGCTTGCAGCTGCCCCTCACTCATAAATCATTTTCTTGGTCATGCCACCGTCCACCACGAACTCCTGCCCCGTGACAAAACCGGCATTGCGCGACAACAGCCACGCCACCATCGCCGCTACGTCCTCTACCGTCCCTACCCTGCCCGCCGGATGCTGGGCGTGATCGGCGTCGGTCAGGGGTTGCGCGCGACGTTGGGACGGATCCCGTGCATCGATCCAACCGGGGCTGACAGCGTTGACCCGGATCTCCGGCCCAAGGCTGATTGCCAGGGCATGAGTCAGGGCCAACAGGCCGCCCTTGCTCGCCGCATAGGCCTCGGTGTCGGGTTCCGATTGCGCAGCGCGGGTCGAGGCCAGGTTGACGATGGCGCCGTTATGGGCGCGCAGGTACGGTGCGCAGTGCTTGGCCAGCAGCATCGGCCCGCCCAGGTTCACCGCCAGGACCCGATTCCAATAAGCCAGGTCCAGGCTTTCGAGGGTGATGTTGTGCGGGTCGGCGATGGCCGCGTTGCACACCAGCGCGTCCAGCCGCCCGAACTGTCCAAGCACCTCGGCGATACCGGTGGCAACCTGCCCTTCATCCGCCACGTCCATGGCAATGAACCAGGCATTGTCACCCAGGCTCTTCGCCACCTTGGACCCGCGCTCGCGATCCAGATCGGTCAGCACCACCTGCCAGCCTTCACAAATAAGCCAGGCGGCAATGCCCAGGCCAATGCCCCGTGCGGCGCCCGTAACCAGTGCAACCCGGCCATGAGTGCCGCTCGGCGGCGTAGCCAGCTCGATCACAAGGCCGCCAACCCGCGAGCCAGGTCGACTTGCAGGTCCGCCACATCTTCCAGGCCGACCGCAACACGGATCAGGCTGTCACGAATACCCGCCGATTCACGTTCCTGGGGCGACAGGCGACCGTGGGACGTGGTGCTCGGGTGGGTAATCGTGGTCTTGCTGTCGCCCAGGTTGGCGGTGATGGAGATCAACCGGGTCGCGTCGATGAAGCGCCAGGCGCCCTCCTTGCCGCCCTTGACCTCGAAGCTCACCACCGCGCCGAAACCGCGTTGCTGACGCAGGGCCAGGTCATGTTGCGGATGGCTCTTGAGGCCGGCGTAGTGCACTTTCTCGATGCCGTCCTGCTGCTCCAGCCACTCGGCCAGGGCCTGGGCGTTGGCGCAATGGGCTTTCATGCGCAGGCCGAGGGTTTCCAGGCCCTTGAGGAAGATCCAGGCGTTGAACGGGCTGAGGGTCGGCCCAGCGGTGCGCAAGAAGCCCACCACCTCTTTCATCTGCTCGCCACGGCCGGCCACCACGCCGCCCATGCAGCGACCCTGGCCGTCGATGAACTTGGTTGCCGAATGCACCACCACGTCCGCGCCCAGCTTCAGCGGTTGCTGCAGCGCCGGGGTGCAGAAGCAGTTATCGACCACCAGCATGGCGCCCTTGGCGTGGGCGATTTGCGCCAGTGCGGCGATGTCCACCAGTTCGGCCAGGGGGTTGGAAGGCGACTCGACGAAAAGCAGCTTGGTATTGGCCTTGATGGCAGCATCCCAAGCGGACAGGTCCGCCAGGGGCACGTAGTCGACTTCCACACCGAAACGCTTGAAGTATTTTTCGAACAGGCTGATGGTCGAACCGAAGACGCTGCGCGATACCAGCACATGATCGCCGGCACTGCACAGGCTCATCACCACGGCCATGATCGCGGCCATGCCGGTGGCGGTCGCCACGGCTTGCTCGGCGCCTTCCAACGCGGCGATGCGTTCTTCGAATGCACGCACGGTCGGGTTGGTGTAGCGCGAGTAGACGTTGCCCGGCACCTCGCCGGCAAACCGCGCCGCGGCGTCGGCGGCGGTGCGGAACACGTAGCTGGAGGTGAAGAACATCGGATCACCATGTTCGGCTTCCGGTGTACGGTGCTGACCCGCGCGAACCGCCAGGGTATCGAACGCTACGCCTTCAAGGTCGCTGTCCAGCCGACCGGCATCCCAATCCTGACTCATGCTGCCACTCCTGTAATCGGTTAAACGCAAACCGGCCCCTCGGGGCCGGTTGGTGACTCAGTTGTTGTACAGATCGATGATCGCACTGACCGCCTGGGTCTTGGCCTTGGACGCATCGTTACGCGCGTTCTCGATCCTGTTCAGGTAGACCTCGTCGATGTCGCCGGTGACGTACTTGCCGTCGAATACCGCGCAATCGAACTGCTCGATCTTGATCTTGCCGCCGCCCACTGCTTCGATCAGGTCCGGCAGGTCCTGGTAGATCAGCCAGTCGGCACCGATCAGGTCGGCCACGTCCTGGGTCGTGCGGTTATGCGCGATCAGCTCGTGGGCACTCGGCATGTCGATGCCGTAGACGTTCGGGTAGCGCACGGCCGGGGCCGCGGAGCAGAAATATACGTTCTTGGCGCCGGCTTCACGGGCCATCTGGATGATCTGCTTGCAGGTGGTGCCACGGACGATGGAGTCATCCACCAGCATCACGTTCTTGCCGCGGAATTCCAGTTCGATGGCGTTGAGCTTCTGGCGTACGGATTTTTTCCGTGCGGCCTGGCCCGGCATGATGAAGGTCCGGCCGATATAGCGGTTCTTCACGAAGCCTTCGCGGAACTTGACGCCCAGGTGGTTCGCCAGTTCCAGGGCCGCGGTGCGGCTGGTGTCCGGGATCGGGATGACCACGTCGATGTCGTGTTCCGGACGCTCGCGCAGGATCTTGTCGGCCAGCTTCTCGCCCATGCGCAGGCGCGCCTTGTAGACCGAGATGCCGTCGATGATCGAGTCCGGACGCGCCAGGTAGACGTGCTCGAAGATGCACGGGGTCAGGGACGGGTTGGTCGCGCACTGACGGGTGTGCAGCTTGCCATCTTCAGTGATGTAGACCGCTTCGCCCGGGGCCAGGTCGCGGATCAGGGTGAAACCCAGCACGTCCAGGGACACGCTTTCCGAGGCGATCATGTACTCGACGCCTTCGTCGGTGTGACGCTGGCCGAACACGATCGGACGGATGCCGTGGGGATCGCGGAAACCGACGATGCCGTAGCCGGTGATCATCGCCACGACTGCGTAGCCGCCCACGCAACGGTTGTGCACGTCGGTCACGGCGGCGAACACGTCTTCTTCGGTCGGCTGCAGCTTGCCGCGCTGGGCCAGCTCATGGGCGAACACATTGAGCATCACTTCCGAGTCGGAACTGGTGTTGACGTGGCGCAAGTCAGACTCGTAGATCTCCTTGGCCAGCTGCTCGACGTTGGTCAGGTTGCCGTTGTGCGCCAGGGTGATGCCGTAAGGCGAGTTGACGTAAAACGGCTGGGCTTCAGCCGACGTCGAGCTGCCCGCGGTCGGATAGCGCACGTGGCCGATACCCATGTGGCCGACCAGGCGCTGCATGTGACGCTGGTGGAACACGTCACGCACCAGGCCGTTGTCCTTGCGCAGGAATAACCGGCCGTCATGGCTGGTCACGATACCGGCAGCGTCCTGGCCGCGGTGCTGGAGCACGGTTAGCGCGTCATACAGCGCCTGATTGACGTTCGACTTACCGACGATACCGACGATGCCACACATGCGACGCAACCCCTACTTAATGGATCTGAACTGAACACACTTACTGCGGCGTTTTGGCCGTCGGCAAGAGGTGTTCCTTGAACGGTATTTCAGCGGGTACGCTGATACCGCTGGCAAGCCACTGACTGCTCCAACCCAGGATCAGGTTTTTGGACCAGTCTGCGACCAATAGAAATTGTGGCACGAGCCGGGACTCCTGCCACCACGTATCCTGCTGTACCGGCCCCAGGCTCAAGAGCCCGACGGCCACGACCACCAGCAACGCGCCACGCGCCGCGCCGAAGGCCATGCCCAGGAACCGGTCCGTCCCGGAAAGCCCGGTGACGCGAATCAGTTCGCCGATCAGATAATTGATCATTGCGCCCACCAGCAAGGTGGCGATAAACAAGATGGCACAGCCCGCGATCACGCGGGCCGAGGGAGTTTCGATGTATCCGGCGAGGTACTGGGACAGCGAACCACCAAACATCCAGGCGACGACTCCCGCGATGATCCAGGTCAGCAGCGAGAGGGCTTCCTTGACGAAGCCGCGGCTCAGACTGATCAATGCGGAGATGGCGACGATCGCAACGATCGCCCAGTCAACCCAGGTAAATGGCACGGTGCAGCCTACAGACGGATAAGGCGGCGCATTTTAGCAGAGCGCAGGGCTGTCGGTAAGCTGCGTGATTCAAATCAGCTAAAACGCTGTCAGCCGCGCTCTGGCTGGAAGCGCACCACGAAACCCTTGAGGTTCTGCTGGCGGCTGAGCAGGTCACGCAGGCGGTCGGCCTCGGCGCGCTCGATCAGCGGACCGACGAACACCCGGTTCTTGCCATCGGCGGAACGGATATAGGCGTTGTAGCCCTGGCTGCGCAAGGTTTTCTGCAGGTTCTCGGCACTTTCGCGACTGGTCAGGCTGGCCAGTTGTACCGACCAACTGACCGACAGGCCATTGGCATCCACACGGCTCTGGGTCGTGTCCGGCTTGGCCGGAGCAGCGGTGATCGGCTGGCTCGGGGCCGGCTTGACCGCCGGCGTCGCCGGAACAGGCACGGGTGCGACAGACGGTTTGCTTGGCGCGGCGGGAGCCGGCGTGGCAGGCGCAGGTGCAATCGGCGTGGAAGGCACAACAGGTTGCTCAGCCAGTTCCTCGTCGCTTGGCACAGGCTCTTGAGGCAACGCCTGGGGCTCAGGCACGACCACGGGCTCGACCTGTACGGGCGGCATCGAAGGCGCCTGGGGGGCGGCTGGCGCGTCGACCGTGACCTGGCGCTGCTCGTCCTGACGGGAAAACAGCATCGGCAGGAAAATCACCGCCAGGGCCACCAACACCAGGGCCCCGACCATGCGCTGCTTGTACGCCTTATCCAGCAATGCCATCTGCAGCTTCCTCCGTGGAGCGCCGGGCCAACCATTGAAGGGCCTCGGCAACACAAAAAAATGATCCGAACAGCAGGATTTCATCATCGGCCGTCGCCAGGGCACACTGCCCTTCCAGGGCGGCGGCCACGCTGGAGTAGGCTTGCACTGAAGCGCCATGACGCTGCAAAGCGCCGTGCAACTCAGCGGCCGTACGCGTGCGCGGCGAATCCAGCGGCGTCACCGCCCAGTGCTGGACACTAGCATTCAACGCCTCGACAACGCCATCCAGATCCTTGTCGGACAGCAGTCCGAACACCGCCAGGCGCCGCCCTGCCACGGGCCGTCGCGCCAGGCGCTCGGCCAGGTACTGCGCCGCATGGGGGTTATGGCCGACGTCCAGCAACAGGTTCAGGCGCTTGCCTTGCCAATCGAACTGACGGCGATCAAGGCGCCCGACCACACGAGTCGCCTGCAACGCCTGGACAATTTGCCCGGCTTCCCAGGGCAAGCCGAGCAACAGGTAGGCCTGGAGCGCCAGCGCGGCGTTTTCCATCGGCAGGTCCAGCAGTGGCAGATCGCGTAACTCCACCGGATTGCCGCGCGGGTCAGTGCCGCGCCACTGCCAATGCTGTTCGGTCATCGCCAGGTCGAAATCCCGCCCACGCAGAAAGAACGGGCAACTGAGCTCGCGGACCTTGTCCAGCAATGGCTGGGGAGGATTGAGATCGCCACAGAGTGCAGGCGCTCCCTGGCGAAAGATGCCGGCCTTCTCGAAGGCCACGGATTCGCGGGTATCGCCCAGGTAATCGGCATGGTCCACGCCAATGCTGGTGACCAGTGCGATATCGGCGTCCACCAGGTTGACCGTGTCCAGGCGCCCGCCCAGGCCGACTTCCAGCACCACGGCATCGAGACCGGCACGGGCAAACAACCAGAACGCCGCCAGGGTGCCCATCTCGAAATAGGTCAGGGTTGTATCGCCTCGCCCGGCTTCCACCGCGGCAAAGGCTTCGCACAGCTGGGCGTCCGTGGCTTCGACGCCGTTCACCTGCACCCGCTCGTTGTAGCGCAGCAGATGTGGCGAGCTGTAGACACCGACGCTCAGCCCCTGGGCCCGCAGCAGCGAGGCCACGAAGGCGCAGGTCGAACCTTTGCCATTGGTGCCGGTGACGGTGATCACCTGGGGTGCCGGCTTGGCCAGTCCCATGCGGGACGCTACCGTTCGCGAGCGCTCCAGCCCCATGTCGATGGCTGTTGGATGCAACTGCTCGAGGTAGGCAAGCCAGTCGCCCAAGGTGCGTTGGGTCATAGCCCGGCAGGCACTGGCGGAACGACGATCGGCTCGATCGGCGCGGCGACGAACTTCGGCGTCGGCAGCCCCATCAGTTGCGCCAGCAGGTTGCCCAGGCGCGGACGCAGCTCCTGACGATGGATGATCATGTCAATGGCGCCGTGCTCCAACAGGAATTCACTGCGCTGGAAGCCTTCCGGCAGTTTTTCACGCACGGTCTGCTCGATCACACGCGGCCCGGCAAAACCGATCAGGGCTTTCGGCTCGCCGACGATCACGTCGCCCAGCATCGCCAGACTGGCGGAAACACCACCGTAGACGGGGTCGGTCAGCACCGAAATGAACGGAATGCCTTCTTCACGCAGACGCGCCAGCACCGCGGAGGTCTTGGCCATTTGCATCAGGGAGATCAGTGCTTCCTGCATCCGCGCACCGCCGGAAGCGGCGAAGCAGATCATCGGGCAACGGTTTTCCAGGGCATGGTTGGCGGCGCGAACGAAACGCTCGCCGACGATGGCGCCCATGGAACCGCCCATGAAGGAGAACTCGAAAGCCGAGACCACCACCGGCATGCCCAGCAAGGTGCCGCTCATGGACACCAGGGCGTCTTTTTCACCGGTCTGCTTCTGGGCAGCGGTCAGGCGATCCTTGTACTTCTTGCCGTCACGGAATTTCAGGCGATCCACCGGCTCCAGGTCGGCGCCCAGCTCCACGCGGCCTTCCGCGTCCAGGAAGATATCGATACGGGCACGCGCGCCGATGCGCATGTGGTGGTTGCACTTGGGGCAAACGTCCAGGGTCTTTTCCAGCTCGGGACGGTACAGCACCGCCTCGCAGGATGGACATTTATGCCACAGACCTTCAGGCACCGAGCTTTTCTTCACCTCGGAACGCATGATCGAAGGGATCAGTTTGTCTACCAACCAGTTGCTCATGCTTTCTTTCTCCAGTACCGGCGGCCCGAACGCTCTGGTTCGCGGCCCCGCGTATGCCCTTGAGCTAAATTCATTGTGCGGCGAGGGTCGAACGGCCACCACGGTCAGCGCGAAACATGACCTGCGTGCAGCCCAACCTCCTCTGCCATCCCGGCAACCGCTGCACCGCGGTTGCCCCTACGCTATCGGCCCACCCGAAGGCGGTGCCTGCCTGCTTTGTACAGTGCAGGTATGGACGGCGGCAGTCTGCCAGCCGTCACATTGACTACTGGCTGTTGCGAACAGCAGCCAGGAATGCACGAATCTTTGCCGGATCCTTGATGCCCTTGCCCTGCTCCACCCCGCCACTCACATCCACCGCATACGGGCGAACCTGGCGAATGGCCGAGGCGACGTTTTCCGCCGTCAAGCCACCGGCCAGGATGATCGGCTTGCTCAGCCCTTGTGGCACCAGCGACCAATCAAAGGCTTCGCCGGTACCGCCGGGCACGCCTTTCACATAGGTGTCCAGCAAGATGCCGCTGGCACTGGCAAAGGCTTCGCAAGCGGCGGCGATGTCGTCACCGGCCTTGACCCGCAACGCCTTGATGTACGGACGATGCCAGCCTTCGCAATCGGCCGGGGCTTCATCGCCATGGAACTGCAACAGGCCCAGCGGCACCGCATCGAGGATCTCACCCAGCTCGCAACGACTGGCATTGACGAACAACCCTACCGGGGTCACGAACGGTGGCAGGGCCTGGATGATCGCCCGCGCCTGCTGCACCGTCACCGCCCGCGGGCTCTTGGCGTAGAACACCAGCCCGATGGCATCGGCCCCGGCCTCGACCGCCGCCAACGCGTCCTCGACGCGAGTGATCCCGCAAATCTTGCTGCGAACGACCGGCATGGTGGCTAAAACCTCGGGCAAATCCTTGAAAGTCCCGGATGGTAACAAATGCTGCGGAGGGCGTCAGCCGTCAAGTTCCGAGAAGCCCGTGAGGAAATGTGGCCCGATGTAACGCTCTGGCAGTTCGAATTCATCGCGATATTCGACCTGCACCAGATACAAGCCAAACGGGTGCGCCGTGACGCCACCGGAACGGCGAATGCGACTGTCGAGCACTTCCTTGATCCATTCCACCGGCCGCTCGCCGGCACCAATGGTCATCAGCACGCCGGCAATGTTGCGCACCATGTGATGCAAGAAGGCACTGGCGCGGATGTCGAGCACGATCATCTTGCCGTGACGGGTCACCCGCAGGTGATGCAACTCCTTGATCGGCGACTTGGCCTGGCACTGGCCGGCACGGAAGGCGCTGAAGTCGTGGACGCCGACCAGGTATTGCGCGGCCTCGGCCATGCGCTCGACATCCAGTGGCCGGTGGTTCCAAGTGATCTCTTCGTTCAGGTGCGCCGGGCGGATCTGGTCGTTGTAGATCACGTAGCGGTAACGCCGGGCGATGGCCTTGAAGCGCGCGTGAAAATGCGCCGGCATCACCTTGGCCCAACTGACGCTGACGTCGTGGGGCAAGTTGATGTTCGCGCCCATGACCCAGGCCTTCATCGAGCGCTCGACCTGGGTGTCGAAATGCACCACCTGGCCACAGGCATGCACACCGGCATCGGTACGGCCAGCGCAATGCAGCGACACGGGTGAATCGGCGACTTTGGACAGTGCGTTTTCGAGGGTTTCCTGCACCGTCAATACACCAGACGCCTGGCGCTGCCAGCCACGGTAGCGCGAGCCTTTGTATTCAACGCCCAGGGCGATCCGGAAAAAGCCGTCGGCCGCCATTTCGGCGGCCGGGTTGTCTATGTTTGCCAAGGAATTACAGCCTGCTGAGGTACGCAAAGGCGGGCATTATAAGGCCGGCTGGGCGGGATGCCAGTGCAATAGATGGCCCTGTGGTGAATGGACTGACGCCATCGTCGGATCGCCGCCCGGAGCAAGCTCGGCTCCCACAAGGATTTGTTAACGCCGCAAACCAATGTGGGAGCGGGCTTGCTCGCGAAGACGGCGGTACAGTCAACATTGATGTCGCCTGACACATTGCCTTCGCGAGCAAGCCCGCTCCCACACCTATCGGCTTAAACCCGACAATCTCACGCCAAGCGCGACAACATCTCCTGCGCTTCGCTCTTCTG
>NZ_JABWRA010000061.1:0-35379 GCF_014268705.1 Pseudomonas sp. SWRI179
AAGCTTTGCTCCCACAGAAGGACTCCGGGTGCGCGCGGATATTGTGGCTGCAGAAGATCCAATGTGGGAGCGAGCCTGCTCGCGAAGGCGGCGTCACAATCAATGAAAAGGTTGGATGTGCCGGCCTCATCGCGAGCAAGCTTTGCTCCCACAGAAGGACTCCGGGTGCGCGCGGATATTGTGGCTGCAGAAGATCCAATGTGGGAGCGAGCCTGCTCGCGAAGGCGGCGTCACAATCAATGAAAAGGTTGGATGTGCCGGCCTCATCGCGAGCAAGCTTTGCTCCCACAGAAGGACTCCGGGTGCGCGCGGATATTGTGGCTGCAGAAGATCCAATGTGGGAGCGAGCCTGCTCGCGAAGGCGGGATTGCAGCCAATGAAGTTGTTGAATGTACTGGCCTCTTCGCGAGCAGGCTCGCTCCCACAATTTGCCTGCGGTGAACACAAGTGAGGTGGTCGCCGCAGGCATAGTGTGGGAGCAAGCTTGCTCCCACAGGGGGCGCCTACATATCCCGCGCCACCCGAAAACCGATCCAGTCGCCGCGGTCGCCCGGCACCAGCGCATTGCGATTGCCGGAGCGGGAGAACACCGGCGCCTCGCCCCAGTCGTTGCCGCGGATGCGTTTGAATTCGCATTTGCCGGTCAACCAGGCGCTGCCGTCGCTCGGGGCGCCCACGTAGTTTTCGTTGTAGCAATCGGCGGTCCATTCGTAGATGTTGCCGTGCATGTCATACACGCCGAAGGCGTTGGGTGCGAAGCTGCCGGCCGGGGCGGTGAAGTTGTAGCCGTCGGCGGCGCCGTAGGTGTTGGCATGCTGGGCGATGCTGTAGTCCTTGCCCTCGTCGAACGGGAAGGGGAACGGCCCGGTGCTGCCGCCGCGTGCCGCATACTCGCGCAGGGATTCGCTGACCAGCCGGTATTGCTTGCCGGTCTTTTTCGACAACCAGGCCACGTAGGCATTGGCCTCGGCGAAGTCCATGCACACCGCCGGGTGCCGGTCGGTGTACTGCTTGCGCGGGTCGCTGCCCTGGTAGTCCGGGATGCCGGCCTTGCATGCCCGGCCGGGGCGCTCGTCGCCGTCGGGCATCGTGTAGCCGGTGTCGCGCAGGTAGGCGAACCATTCACCCTTGAGCACCTGGAAGCGACTGATCGCCAGCGGTTTGGCGAACGTCACCGGGTGCATCGGGCCTTCATCGGGCTCGCGGCCTACTTCGTCTTCCGGAGTGCCCATCTGGAAGGTGCCGGTGGGCAGCACGACCATTTCCGGACAGTCCTTGCAATCACGAAAGACCTGGCCCGCTTGAGACGCCTGGGCGCCGGAGGGCAGCAGGGCGGCGAGGGCCAGTACCGGGAATAACGTCAACGAAAAACTGTTCATCCATCTCTCTCGATAAGTCAGGTTCAGAGTGTCTTGCCCAGCAACCCCATGAAGCGATCGATCTCGGCTTCGGTGTTGAGCAGCCCCGGTGCGGTGCGGACCACCGGCCCCGCGTCGCGATGCACGGCGTCGGCGATCACGTGGTTTTGCATCAGGTAAGCGGCGACCTCGTCGCTGTCGCGGCCCTTGACCCGGAAGAAGGTGAAGCCGGCGGACAGCGCCGGGCTAATCGGGGTGACCAGTTCGATCTGCGGCTGTGCCAGCAGCTGTTTTTTCAAATAGCTATTGAGGGCATGGATGCGCGCCTGCACCTCGGCCTTGCCCAATTGCAGGTGCAACTTGAACGCCTCGTCGGCCGCCCAGCGATGCTCGAAGGCGTGGTAGCCGCCCGGGGTCATGGTGGTGGAAAACGCCGTGGCTTCAGAGAACGTTGGAATGATCGGCGTGACGTACTTGAGCTCTTCGCTGCGGCTGCACACCAGGCCCGTACCGCGCGGGCCGAACATCCACTTGTGGGTGCCGGCGATGAAAAAATCGCAATTCATGGCAGGGAAACTGAGGTCTTCGACGCCGAAACCGTGCACGCCGTCCACTACATAAATGATCCGCTGCTCATCGCTGCGGCCTTGGTTGTGCTTGTCCACCAGGGCGCCGATCTTGTCGATCGGCAGCTTCACGCCGCTGCCCGAGTGCACCCAGGTCATGCCCAGCACGCGGGTTTCGGGACGGATGTTGCGGTCGATGGCCGTGAGGATCTGTTCGTGGCTGGCGTCGTGGGCGTTGTCGAACAGCTTGATCTTGCGCACCCGTGTGCCAGTCCGTTGGGTGCGCAGGTCGAGAATGGTGTGGGTCGCGTAGTGTTCGTGGACGGTGGTGAGGATTTCCTGGTCGGCCGCCACCTGGACACCGCCGTAGATCATCGACAGGCCTTCGGTGGTGCTGCCGGTGAGGGCGATCTGCGCAGGATTCGCCTGCAGGTAGCGGCCGGCCCAGGTGCGGACGTTTTCCTCGCGTTCTTCGGTGACGCCCAGGTCCCAATCCATCAACAGCCCGGGGTTGTTATCCAGGGCTGCGCGGTGTTTTTCGATGGCCTCGCGCACCGGGCGCGGGTGGGTGGTGACCAGGAAGTTGGAGAAGTGCAGGTAGTCCGGGTCCTGGTTGAACAGCGAGCGCAGTTGCGCCCATTTGTCCTTGGGCAGCGGTGGCAGGGGAGCGGCGCTGGCCGTGGCGGGCAGGCTGGCGGCGAGGGGCAGGCCGGCGGCGAGGATCCCGGCCTGCTTCAGGAAGGTGCGACGCTCATTCATGGCTGGGCCGCCTTCTGGGTCGAGGCGATGGCGGGGCGGGCGGCTTTCTGGACCTGATCCCAGACCCGCAGGAAATTGCCACCCCACAGTTTGGCGATGTCGGCTTCCGAGTAACCGCGGGTCAGCAGTTCGGCGGTGACGTTGCGAATGTCGCCGACGTTCTCCCAGCCTTCCACACCGCCGCCTTCGTTGAAGTCCGAGCTGATGCCGACGTGGTCGATGCCGATCTTGCGTACGGTGTAGTCGATGGCGTCCCCCAGGTCCTTGAGGCTGGCCTTGGGTTCCTCTTCGAGGATGCCGTAGAGCTGGCCGGCATATTCGCCGAACTTTTGTTCCGGCCACGCAGCGATGATCGGGTCGCCGGGCATCAGCGCCATCGCCAGGTTGGGCAGTGGCGGCAGGTCGAAGCGTTCGCGCAGGGCGTTGAGTTTGTCCTGGGTCTTTTGCGTCAGCGGCCGCAGATACTGGGAAAAACCGACGACCTGCACCACGCCGCCGCTGGCCTTGATCAGTTGCATTTCCTTGTCGCTGAGGTTGCGCGGGATGTCGACCATCGCCCGTGGCGCCGAATGGGAGGCCACCAGCGGCGTGCGGCTCAGTTGCGCGACTTGCTCCAGGGCCTGGGTCGACATCTGTGACACGTCGATGATCACGCCCAGGTCGTTCAAGCGCGTCACCGCTTGCTTGCCGATGTCCGACAGGCCGCCGAGGGCGTCGGGCGAGTCGTTGAAGAACGGCAGTGGACGGGAGGAGTCGGCCCAGTCGTTGTTGCCGATGTAGCTGAAACCGAACATGCGCATGCCCCGTGCGGTCCACAGGTCCAGCAGGTTCAGGTCGTGGCCGAGGGGATAGGCGTTGAGCATGCTGATGAAGATCGCGAACTTGCCTTCGCCGTGCAGGCGGCGGAAATCATCCGGGGTGTAGGCAATGGCGACCTGGTTGGGAAAGTCGCGGACCAGGCCGGTGATGATCTTGTAGCGCACTTCCTGCTGGTTGCGCGCTTCCTCGACGAAGCCGGCGGTGGGCTTG
The DNA here is from genome assembly GCF_014268705.1 of Pseudomonas sp. SWRI179. Taxonomy (NCBI): domain Bacteria; kingdom Pseudomonadati; phylum Pseudomonadota; class Gammaproteobacteria; order Pseudomonadales; family Pseudomonadaceae; genus Pseudomonas; species Pseudomonas sp. SWRI179. Next base: position 3,713 of record NZ_JABWRA010000061.1, read on the forward strand.
TGTGGCGCGTTGGGCCCGTTCCACATTTCGGGCCAGCCGAACACCGTCAACGCCGCACCGGACAGTTGCCCGCGGTTGGCTTTCACCAGGTCGAACTGGCCGCTGCCGTCCTTGTCCGCTTCGTTGCCGGCGGTGCCGAAATCCAGCGGCACGGTGATGTGGCTGTCGAAGGACAGCAGGCGTTCGTGCAGCTCCCTGGCTTCGTTCATGACTTTGACCGGGTAGCCGGGGTTATCCCGCCACCAGTGGTCCCAAGCCGCGACGCCAGCACCGACGGCCAACGCCAGGGCCAGGGGCAGGCCGATGAAAAGAGCCTTTTTCGAACGAGGTGTTGTCATTGCCGATCTCAGTCAGGTTCGCCTTGGAAGGACAGGCGCGGGGCCTTTGCTATCTGGGGAGAACGAGTGGTCGGGCGGGAAATTTAGGTGTTCTCGGGGCCGCCATCGCGAGCAAGCTTTGCTCCCACAGTGGAATTGCAATGCGCTCACCTGTGGGAGCAAAGCTTGCTCGCGATAGCGGCCTTGAAACCCACCCATCTCTTGCGAATGTACTCAGATCCATTGTGGGAGCGAGCCTGCTCGCGATGAGGCCCTCACAGCTGCCTATAAATTTGTCAGCCCACCCAACGTTCTAGCTTGGATAAAGCCCACCCCAGGGCGAACACAGGTAAGGCAATGACGATTTCTCGACGATGGTTCATGGCAGGCCTGGCGCTGACCGGTGCCGCCGTGCCTGCGGTGTATTACGGGCATCGCGAACTGACCCGGCCGGACCCGACCATCACCCCCGGCGAGGCCTCGTTCGACGTGGCCGACGTGGCGGGCCAGCGCCGGGCCGATACGTTGCGGGGCATCTGGACGATCCGTTTCACCGGCCGCGACGCCGGCCTCGAAGGCTTGCCCCAGGACGATCTGCAGGTCTTCCTCGACATCGGCCAGAGGGGCCGTGGCCTGGTGGGTTACCTCGACAGCGCCGAACGTTTGCGCGCCGCCGATGAACCGCGTTACCGGGTGTTGGGCGATTTGGCCGGCACCGACCCGAAGCAACTGAGCTGGCGGCTGACAGGGGCTCAGCACGACGCGCCGGACTATGAATTCATCATGACCCTGGACGAAGTCTGGGCCGGTTTCGGCAATGCCGGCAGCGCTACCCTCAGCGGTCGCGTGTTGCGCCTGGACCGTCCCCTGGCGCTGCCTGAACAGGACAATCATTTCATCGCCATCAAGCAACGCTTCCCCGAGGCCCGGGAACGCACGCCGCTGAGCCCGGCGCTGCTGGCCTGGCTGGTGTCGCCCGAGCATCGGCTGTTCCATCAGCTCTGGCACGCCTCGCGGGACAAATGGCACACCCTGGACGAGGACAAGCGCAATGCCCTGCGCGGCATCGGCTGGCAGCCCGGCCCGCGGGACCAGGAGCGTGATGCCCGTGGCCCGCGCAAGGATCGCAACGGCTCCGGCGTGGATTTCTTTTTCATGCACCGGCACATGCTCGGCACGGCCCGTTCGTTCCAGCCGCTGCCGTCGTGGCCGCGCTTTCCCTTGCCGCAACCGGAGCTGGAACGCGATCGCCTTGGGTTTGCCCGCTACCTCGATAACTACGATGGTACGGCCTTGCCGCCGACCTGGTTGGCCGATGGCGACGAGCAGTACGCCCAGTGGGTCAGCGACATCAAGACCGCCGAGACCTACCACAGCAATTTCCAGGTCTGGGAATCGCGCTACCGCGACCCGCGCTACCTGTCGAAACTGACCCTGGGCCAGTTTGGCTCGGAAGTGGAATTGGGCCTGCACGACTGGCTGCACATGCGCTGGGCCTCGGTGCCGCGTGACCCTTCCAACGGCCACCCGGTGCCGTTCGCCCGCGACCCGGACGACTTCGCCGCGCGCTGGTACGCCCCGGAAAACGACTTTCTCGGTGATCCGTTTTCCTCCCACGTAAGCCCAGTGTTCTGGGCCTTCCATGGCTGGATCGACGACCGCCTCGAAGACTGGTTCCGTGCCCACGAACGTTTTCATCCGGGGGAAGTGAGCCGACTCGACGTCAACGGCGTGCCCTGGTTCGCCCCGGGCCGCTGGGTCGAAATCGGCGACCCCTGGCTGGGCCCGGACACCCACGGTTGCAGCACCACGCCGGGGCTGCAGGTTGGACGTTCGGTGGAGATGGACCCGGAAACCATGAAGCTGGCGCTGCGCATCACCTTCGGCAGCGATGACAAAAAGGTCGCCGAACTGTTCCGCCGCGTGCCGCAGCGGCCTTGGTATGCGCGTAATCTCAAATCCAAACCGGTTTAACCCCAACTTGGACTGATCGAACCTGGGTTGTGCGAATGATCGCTTTTGTGGCGAGGGAGCTTGCTCCCGCTGGGCTGCGAAGCAGCCCCAAAACCAGCCCCCTCAAAAACACCTGACCCACCGAGGTGCTAGCCATTGGGGCTGCTGCGCAGCCCAGCGGGAGCAAGCTCCCTCGCCACGGATGTTGCTCGGCTCTAAAGGGGGGTGTCAGCGCGGCGCGGCGATGTCCAGGGCACGGTTCGCCAGCAGCTCACTCAGCTCGACCATCTGCTGGATGCCGAGGGCAAAACTTCGCCGTGCGCCTTCCAGATCAAAGGCCAGCTCGTTGGCCATGGCATTGACCGAGGCGAGGGTTTCGCTGAGGTTGGCCAGCAGGCATTCCAGGTCCGCACTTTCTGCAACGGTGAACAACTGGCCCGGTGGTGGCTTGGGTGTTTCAGGTTTGGGATCGAGGTAGTAGGCGAGGGCGCGGTCGGCGGCTTCGTCGAGTTTCTTGGAATCGTCTGCGGGAGGGTTGGGGGTGATCTTGAACATGGTGCAGCTCCTGGTTATTTACAAGGCGTTGCCAGACATCACTTGCAGATGATGGGTGGCAGCTATGCGCGGGTCTGCAAGACCGGGAAACCAGGAACCCGGCAGACCCGAAGGTCTCCCGCACACAGCCGCCATTGAGCGACACGGATGTGTCGATTGGCTTGTGGCTATGCGCCTGGTATTTCGTCGGGCTTGCAGACCCGATCACTGATGGGCAGTGACGGGGAACAAGTTATCGATGGGAGGTTAGGCGCACAAGCCGGCGGATTCTGGCGTAGTTGTAGGCAATGACGCAAGGCAACGTAGCCTCGCTCGGGAGTCCTACATGGCCCGATAAACATAACCCAGGCCGAACACCGTTTATGAGAAGTGGAGAGTTATCTGTGGCGAGGGAGCTTGCTCCCGCTGGGCTGCGAAGCAGCCCCCAAACCAGTCCCCTCAAAACACCTGACCCACCGAGGTGCTGGCCATTGGGGCTGCTGCGCAGCCCAGCGGGAGCAAGCTCCCTCGCCACAGAAATAACCCTGGCCACCCTGTATTACTTGGCTTCGAAGGTGGGTTTGAGGCCTACATCACCCGCCAACCCCCACCCAACGCCCTGTACAACGCCACGCTCGCCTGCACCCGCGCCAATCGCAATTGCACGTTCATGTCCTGGGCGGCGTACAGCGTGCGTTGGGTTTCCAGTACCGTGAGCAAATCTTCGGCGCCGGCCTGGTAGCGGCGTTGGGCGATGTCGAAGGCGGTCTGGGCCTGGTGCAGTTCCTCGCTTTGCCATTGCCGTTGGCGGTCGAGGCCGTGGATGCCGTTCAGGGCTTTTTCGACGTCGGCGAAGCCGTTGATGATGGCGGCGCGGTAGAGCTCCAGCAGTTCCTCTTGGCGGGCGCTGGCTTTGTCCCGTTCGGCCTTCAGGCGGCCGTTGTTGAAGATCGGCGCGGCCAGGCCAGCGGTGAGGTTGTAGACGTTGTTGCGCAGCAACTGATCGGCAATGTCGGCGCCGGTGGCGAGGCTCAGGCCCAGGGTCATGGTGGGCAGCATGGCGGCTCGGGCCACGGTGATGTCGGCCTGGGCGGCGGCGAGGCGGGCTTCGGCGGCGGCGATGTCCGGACGGCGGCTCAGCAATTGGCTGGGCACGCCAGCGTCGATGGCGGGCCAGTGCAGGCGGTCGAAACTTTCATCGTCGAGCCTGACCGACTGCACCGGTTGCCCCAGCAGCGTCGCCAGGGTGATCAACGCTTCGCGGGCTTGTTGTTGCACTTGCGGCACGCGGCGTTGCTGGGCCGCCACCAGGCTCTTTTGCTGGGACAGTTCCAGGGCTGTGGCGCTGCCGGCGTCGTAGCGGGTCTGCACCAGATCGAGTACACGCTGGGCGTTGTCCAGGTTTTGTTCGGCGATGCGCTGTTGCTCGCGCAGGGACAACGCCTGGGTGTAGCTGTTGGCGACGCCGCTGAGCAGGGTCAACTCAACGGTCGCGCGGTCGAACTGGCTGGCCGACAACGTCTTTAATGCACTGTCCCGGGCCGCCCGTTTGCCACCCCAGAAGTCCAGCTCATAGGTGGCGCTGAGGTTGGCGTCGTAGTAATCGATGGTCCGGTTGTCTCGATCCACATCCAGTTGGCTATAGCCCTTGCCGCGCATCAACTCCTGGCGATTGCCGTTGAGCCCCGTCGTGACCGCTGGCAGCAATGGCGCGCCGGCGATCACGGCGCTGGCCTCGGCCTGGCGCACCCGGGCCATGGCGGCGGCCAGGTCGTGGCTGTCCAGGCGCGCCTGCTCGATCAAGCGATTCAATTGCGGGCTGCCGAAGTGCGTCCACCATTGCAGGTTTACCGCTTGGGCGCTGGGTGTATCGAGGCTCTGCCAAGCCTGTGGCGGTTGAATGCCGCTGTCGGGCGTCGACAATGGAGTGGCGCAGGCCGCCAGCAACAGGCTGGCGGCCAGGAGGGTCAGGTGCGCTTTCATAAAGTGGGGTTCATTCACTGGTGAGGGCCGCCACCGGGTCGAGGCGGGCGGCCTTGCGGGCAGGCATGAAGCCGAAGACAACGCCGGTGACCAGGGCGCAGCCAAAGGCGCCGAACACCGCCAGCCATTCGAAGGCCACGGCGATCTTGCCCAGCAACAGGGCGCCACCCACCAGCAGGGCCAGGCCGATACCGGCGAGCCCGCCGACCACCGAGAGCATCACCGCTTCGGTGAGGAATTGGCGCAGGATGTCCCGTTGGCGGGCGCCGGTGGCCATGCGGATACCGATCTCGCGAGTGCGTTCGCGCACGGTCATGAGCATGATGTTCATCACGCCGATGCCGCCCACCAACAGCGAAATAGCCGCGATAGCGCCGAGCATCAGCGACAGCGTGCCTTGGGTGCGGGCTTCGGCCTGGATCATCGCGGCGTTGTTGGTCAGCTCGAAATCCTGCTTGCCGTCGTGCAGGCGCAACAGCGTCCGGGAGACCGCCTGCTCGGCCTCCTGGACCTTGCCGGCGTCCCGGGCGGCGATCACCACGTATTCGGGATGGCGGGTGCCGAACAGCCGCACACTGGCGGCGGAGTATGGGATGGCGACGCGATTGTCGGCGTCCGAATCCCCGGAGCTGGCGCCTTTTTCCGCCAGTACGCCGACTACCTGGAATGGCATGTTCTCGATCAGGATGTAACGGCCGATGGGGTCGGCGACGTCCTTGAGCAGTTTCTCCCGGACCTTGTGGCCGATCACCGCCACCGCCGCGGCGCCGCGTTCGTCGGCATCGGTAAAGTAGCTGCCCTCGGCCACTGGCCAATTGAAGATGATCGGGAAATTGGTGTCGTTGCCGCCGACGTAGCTGGTGTGGTCGAGGTTGCCGAAACGCACGCTGGCCTCGGCACCGTTGACCGGCATGATCCGCTGCACCTCGGGCAGGGCGGCGAGGGCGGCCAGGTCGTACTCGCTGATAATGCCCTTGGTAGCGCGCGGCGAGGGCGCGCTGCCGTTGAGGTAGATGATGTTCGAGCCGAACGCGCCCATCTGGGCCATGACCTGGCGCTTGCTGCCTTCGCCCACGGCCAGCATCACCACCACCGAGGCCACGCCGATGACGATGCCGAGCAGGGTCAGGGCGGTGCGAAAGCGGTTGATCCACATCACCCGCCACGCCGCTTGCACCGCGTCCACCAGCTCACCTTTCCAGGCGCCGTTGTGTTCGCTGCCGGCACTCAGGCGCTGGCGCAGGTCCACGGCCTGCAACGCCTTTGGATTGGCTTGCACGTTGTGCGGCAAAGCGGTGGCGCTGTCACTGATGATCAATCCATCGCGGATCTCGATGATGCGCTTGGCCCGGGCCGCCACTTCGCGGTCGTGGGTGATCAGGATCACCACGTGGCCCTGGCTCGCCAGTTCGTCGAGCAAGGCCATGACCTCGATGCCGCTCTGGCTGTCGAGGGCGCCGGTGGGCTCGTCGGCGAGGATGATGTGGCCGCCGTTCATCAAGGCCCGGGCAATCGACACCCGTTGCTGCTGGCCGCCGGAGAGTTGATGGGGACGGTTGCCGGTGCGGCTGGCCAGGCCAAGGCGGTCAAGCAGGGCGCTGGCCCGGGCGTGGCGCTCGGCGGCGGAAGTGCCGGCATAGATCGCCGGCATCTCGACGTTTTCCTGGGCGGTGCCGGAGGGAATCAGGTGATAGCCCTGGAACACGAAACCGAACGCTTCGCGCCGCAGCCAGGCCAATTCATCGCTGCCCAGGTTGGCGACGTCTTCGCCCGCGAAACGGTACTCGCCGCGGGTGGGGCGGTCGAGGCAGCCAAGGATGTTCATCAAGGTGGATTTGCCGGAGCCGGACGCCCCGACAATCGCCAGGAACTCTCCGGCGTGAATGGCCAAGTCGATGCCGCGCAGCACCTCCACCCGAGGGCTGTCGCCGCCGCCATAGGCCTTGCGAATGTCCCGCAGTTCGATCAGGGGCGTATTCATTCAGCCTCCGCTGCCGCTGGCCGAGCCGATCAGCACCCGGTCGCCTTCGCTCAGGCCGTCGAGAATCTGCGTGCGAAGGCGATCGCTGACGCCCGTGCGAACGGTGCGCGGCTGGACATCGCCATTGTCGGCCAGCACCTGCACCTGATTGGCGTCTTGCAGGGCGGCGATGGGCACGGTCAGCACGTCCTTGGCTTGGGCGGCAACGAAAAACACCTGGGCGGTCATGTCGGTCATCAAGGCGCGGTCGGCGTTGTCCACGTCCAGCAACACGGTGTAGAGCACCACCCGTTCGCTGCCGCTGCGGCCACCGGTGGGGCTGCCGCCCTGGCTGGCTTCCAGCGGGCGCGGCGGCACCGGGAGGATCTGGCGAACGGTGCTGCTCCAGCGCCGGTTGCCGCCGGCCAGGGTGGTGAAGTAAGCGGTCATGCCCGGCTTGACGTGGCCGATATCGGCTTCCGACACTTCGGCCCAGACCGTCATCGGCGACAGCCGGGCGATGCGCAGGATCAACGGCGTCTGCTGCTGGGCGTTGAGGGTCTGGCCTTCCCGGGCGCCGACGGCGACCACGGTGCCGCTCATCGGCGCATAGATACGTGTGTAGCCCAACTCGGCCTCGTCGCTGCGCAGGCTGGCCTGGGCCTGGCGGATCTGGGCCTGGAACATGTCGATGCGAGCCTGGGTCGCGCGCACTTCGGCCTGGGCGGTCTGCACGTCTTCCTCGCGGGTGGCGCCACCGGCCTTGAGTTGCTGCTGGCGACGGAACTTCTGCTGCGCCAGGTCGTGCTGGGCGCGTTGCTCCTGAAGCTGGGCCTTGAGGTTCTCGATGGAAAAGCGCCCGGCGTCGAGCTTGGCTTTTTGCGTGGACGGGTCGATTTCCACCAGCAACTGGCCTTCACGGACCTCATCGCCGGCCTCCACATGAATCTTCTGGATCTGCCCGGACGCCTGGGCGCCGACGTCGACATAACGCCGCGGTTGCAGGGTGCCCAGGGCGGTGACGCTGTTTTCGATATCGCCCCGGGTGACGGGGGCAGTGACCAGGGGCTCACGACTTGGCGCGACCGCTTGCCACGCGGCGAAGGCCACGGCCGGAAGCAGGGCGAAGGTGAGAAGCCAGGCGCGTCGGGTAGGGCGGGGACGTTTCATGCAGGGTTCCGGCCGGTGATATCGGGCCCGTCGCACGGAGGGCCGGGACGGGGAAGCTGTTCTGGTAGACGAGCGTTCCGGGCGGGAATTTAGCGGGGTGAAATACTTGGTAGCAGTTGGCGGAAGGGCAAACCAATAACCAAGTCAGGTGAAGTTGTGGTGAGGGGATTTATCTGTGGCGAGGGGATTTATCCCCGCTGGGCTGCGCAGCAGCCCCAATGGCGAGCACCTCGGTGTGTCAGATGTTTGAGTGAGCTGGTTTTGGGGCTGCTTCGCAGCCAGCGGGGATAAATCCCCTCGCCACAAAAGCGGTGCTCGGCGCCATTGGAGATGAACGAATCAGCCTTGATACAAACCAACGCTTTAAATCTATATGAGAATTACTATAAATTACGCGATTGAATCTGCCACTATCGTGCCATGCCCTTTTCAGGCATGCCGGGTGGCACAAGGATAGCTGTCGCAGTCATTGCGCACGGGAGTCATGTTGGAAAACTACTATCGCGAGCTGGTGTGTTTCCTGAACGCCAGGCTAGGCAACCGCCAGGCGGCCGAGGATGTGGTGCATGACGCTTATGTGCGGGTGCTGGAGCGTGCCAGCGACACGCCCATCGAACAGCCGCGGGCGTTTCTCTACCGCACGGCGCTGAACCTGGTGATCGACGGGCATCGGCGCAATACCCTGCGTCAGGTCGAATCCCTGGATGTGCTGGACAGCGAAGAACGCTTCTTCACCCCATCGCCCCATATCAGCTTCGACCATGGCCAGCGCCTGGACATGCTGCAGCGTGCCCTGGCCGAGCTGCCGCCGCTGTGCCGCGAGAGTTTCCTGCTGCGCAAGCTCGAAGGCCTGTCCCACCCGCAGATCGCCGAGCGCCTGGGCATTTCCCGGGCGCTGGTGGAAAAACACATCGTCAACGCCATGAAGCACTGCCGCGTTCGCGTGCGACAGTGGGACGCGCCCTGATTCGATCGTCACCGGTCACCCTGCGGTAAATTTTTTTTCATTGTCCTCGTTCCTCTCAACAGACGACTTGCCGGCGCCTCGAACGCCGGTCAGGTTCCCCAGGCTTTTCGTGCCCTGTTGAGGGGCTTTTCCAGAGGACACTGGACATGACACAGGCAATTGCATCGCCCATCGTTCACGACTTGATCGGCATTGGCTTCGGCCCTTCGAACCTGGCGCTGGCCATCGCGCTGCAGGAGCGGGGGCCGGCCCAGGGTGAACTGGACGTGTTGTTCCTCGACAAGCAGGCCGACTACCGCTGGCACGGCAACACCCTGGTGACCCAGAGCGAATTGCAGATTTCCTTCCTCAAGGACCTGGTGACCCTGCGCAACCCCACCAGCCCGTATTCGTTCGTCAATTACCTCAAGCACCACGGCCGCCTGGTGGATTTCATCAACCTGGGCACCTTCTACCCGTGCCGCATGGAGTTCAATGACTACCTGCGCTGGGTGGCCGGACACTTCACCGAGCAGAGCCGTTATGGCGAGGAAGTGCTGCGCATCGAACCGGTGCTGCATAACCAGCAGGTCGAAGCGCTGCGAGTGATTTCCCGCGATGCCCAGGGTGAAGAGTTGATCCGCACCACCCGCTCTCTGGTGGTCAGTGCCGGCGGTACCGCGCGCATCCCCGAGGCGTTCAAGGCGTTCAGGGATGATGCGCGGGTGTTCCACCATTCCCAGTACCTGGAGCGCATGGCGAACCAGCCGTGCGTGAAGGGCCAGCCGATGAACATCGCCATCATCGGCGGCGGGCAGAGCGCGGCGGAGGCCTTTATCGACCTCAACGACAGCTTCCCTTCGGTACAGGTCGACATGATCCTGCGCGGCTCGGCCCTCAAACCGGCGGATGACAGCCCGTTCGTCAACGAAGTGTTCTCTCCGGAATTCACCGACCTGGTGTTCCAGCAACCCCACAGCGAGCGCGAGCGGTTGGTCAACGAGTACCACAACACCAACTATTCGGTGGTGGACATCGATTTGATCGAACGCATCTACGGGATTTTTTACCGCCAGAAAGTCTCCGGCATCGCCCGTCATGCGTTCCGCACCCTCACCACGATTGAGAAAGCCACGGCCACCGACGCGGGCGTGGAACTGGCGGTGCGCAACAACGCCACGGGCGAGCTGACGGTGCGCCGTTATGACGCCGTGGTCTTGGCCACCGGTTACGAGCGGCAGATGCACCGCACCCTGCTGGAGCCGCTGGCGCAGTACCTGGGGAATTTCGAGGTGGATCGCAACTACAAGCTAATCACCGACGAGCGCTGCAAGGCGGCGATCTACATGCAGGGCTTCTGCCAGGCCAGCCATGGCCTGAGCGACACCCTGTTATCGATCCTGCCGGTGCGTGCCGATGAAATTGCCGGCTCGCTGTATGAACATGGGAACAATCGTGGGCAGGCGCGTCCGGTGCGCGATCGGTTGCTCGCCGCTGTGTAGGCCAGACCTGCGCCAAGTGTCAATCAATGCAAAACCCCCTGTGGGAGCGGGCTTGCTCGCGAAGGCGGTGTGACAGTTGGCATCAATGTCACTGACTCACTGCCTTCGCGAGCAAGCCCGCTCCCACAGGTCATAGGTTTGGCCCTGAAGGGGGCGACCTGGGTCACTCGCAGGAAATTTTTCAGAAACTTCCTACACTCATGTCATGCGTCTGTTCGACAGGCGCATCGACGGTTCGCTGTTCCCTCGTATTGGCAGTCTGAACCCCCAACCGGTCACCCTGACTGAAGTCGGTGGTTTCCGGGCCGACTACGCCATGCGAAACACCTCGAACAGATGAAGCTCCTTCTACGCACGGGCCTGGTGGCGCTGCTGGGCTCATTGAGTATGGCGCCACAGGTGGGCGCGGCGCCTGAGTCGTTGCAGGTGCTCGGGCGCTCCCATGTGGATGATTATTCGGTGTCCCTCGCCGCCGCCGACTGGGGCTGGCTGCGCCAGAAGGGCACGTTGCTGCTGGGCGCCTCGGCGCCGGACTATGCGCCTTTCAGCATCACCGGCAATGGCCGCGACTACGAAGGCCTGACCGCGGACTACGCACAATTGCTGGGGCAACTCCTGCACATCAAGGTGCAGGTCCAGCGCTACCCGTCCCGTGCCGAATCGCTCCAGGCCCTGCGCGACGGTGAGATCGACCTGCTCGGCACCGCCAATGGCTTCGAAGCCGCCGATCCGGACCTGGCGATGTCCCAGGCCTATGCCGATGACCTGCCCACCCTCGTGGCCCGCATCGACGACAGCCAGGATTTGCCCACGGACCTGGCCGGCAAGCGCGTGGCGATGCTCTATCACTACTTGCCGCCGGAGACGGTCGAGGCGTTTTATCCCGACGCTGCCTTTCAATTGTTCCCCTCGACCTTGGGCGCCATCGGAGCCGTGGCGTTCGGTCAGGCCGACGTCTACCTGGGAGACTCGATCAGTTCCAACTACCTCATCAGCAAGAATTACCTGAACAACGTCCAACTGGCCGATTTCTCGCGCCTGGAGGTGCAGCCGTTCGCCTTTGCGGTCAGCCGCGACAATGCGCGGATGCTGCGCATCGTCAACGCCGCGCTGCAAGCCATTCCTGCCAGCGAACGCATGATCATCCTGCGGCGCTGGAGTGCCGGTGGCGCCAGCATGCCGGGTCAGCAGGCGCTGCATTTCAGCGTCAGCGAACAGCGTTGGCTGGACGCCCATCCGCGGATCAAGGTGGCGGTCAACGAAAACTTCCTGCCGCTGACGTTCTTCGATGAACAAGACCATTTGCGCGGCATCGGCGCCGATGTGCTGGCCCGGATCAGCTTGCGCACCGGTTTGAAATTCGATGTGCAGCGGGGCGATTCGGTTGACGATTTGATCGGCCAGATCAAGAGCGGCAAGGCCGACGTCTTGGCCACCGCCATCCCCAGCGCCGAACTCGAAGATGAGTTGCGTTTTACCCGACCCTACCTGGCGAACCCGTTCGTGCTGGTGGTGCCGCTCAAGGCCAAGGCGCTGACCCTGGACCAGATGGCCGGCAAGCGCCTGGCGCTGGTGCGTGGCAACGTGCTGCGCGAATTCCTGCTGGAGCAGTTCCCCCGGGTGCAGTTGGTGGCGGCGCAGAACGCGGCCGACGCCATGGCCATGGTCGCCGCCGGCACGGCGGACGCGGCGATCAATCCGCTGATAAGTGCCCGCTACATGATCTCCCGCCAGTACCGCGACACCCTGCAAGTCACCAGCACCGTGGGCACCTTGCCCGCCTACGTTGCCCTGGCGACGAACCGGGACGCCTTGGCGCTTCATTCGATCCTGGACAAGGCTCTGTTGAGCATTTCGCCCGAGGAAATGGACGAGCTGACCAACCGCTGGCGCAGTGAAGTGGTGATCGACAACAGTTATTGGCTGCGCAACCGCACCACGATTCTGCGAGGGTTTACCGTTGCTGCGTTGCTGTTGCTGGTGGCCTTTGGCTGGGGCGTTTATCTGCGGCGGCTGCTGGAACAGTTGCGCGTGGCCAAGGAAAGCGCCGACGAAGCCAATCGGGCCAAGACCACCTTCGTGGCGACCATGAGCCATGAGATCCGCACGCCGATGAATGCGGTGATCGGCCTGCTGGAGCTGGCCTTGAAAAAAGCCGACCAGGGCGTCGTGGACCGCTTCGCCATCGAAGTCGCGTCGGGCGCCGCCCATGGCATGCTGGACTTGATCGGCGACATCCTCGACATCGCCCGAATCGAGTCGGGCAAGCTGTCGCTGGCGCCGCAACGGGCCAATCTACGCGGGTTGATCGAGTCGGTGGCGCGGATCTTCGAGGGCCTGGCCTGGCAGAAACACTTGCGTTTGCACTGGGTACTGGATGCTACGGTCGATTGCGACGTGTTGGTCGATCCGTTGCGTTTCAAGCAGGTCGTCTCGAACCTGCTGGGCAACGCCATCAAGTTCACCGACCAAGGCGAAGTGCGCCTGAGTGTGCGCGGCGAGTTGAACCCCGAGCACAAGCACTTGGGCATTTGCCTGCGGGTCGAGGACACCGGTTGCGGTATTTCCCCCGAGGACCAGCGCCGCCTGTTCAGCCCCTTTACCCAGGCCGGCCATCACCCCCAGTCGGCCCGCAGCGGTTCCGGGTTGGGGTTGGTCATCAGCCGCACGTTATGCGAAATGATGGGCGGCACCTTGGCATTACACAGCGTGCCAGGGGAGGGCACACAGGTCGAAGTCTTGCTGGACTTGCCCATGCTCGACGCGCTGTCGACGCTGCCGCCCAGCCAGGACGAGGCGCTGCCGGCGGTCCGGGCGCTGAGTATCCTGGTGGTCGACGACTACCCGGCCAACCGCTTGCTGCTGTCTCAGCAACTGGGCTACCTGGGTCATCGTGTCCAGGAGGCACAGAACGGTATCGACGGCCTGCAGGCTTGGCGCAGCGAACATTTCGATGTGGTCATCACCGACTGCAACATGCCCTTGATGAGCGGCTACGAACTGGCCCGGGCCATTCGCGACGAAGAGCGCGACCGCAACCTGTCGCCCGTGGTGATCCTGGGGTTCACGGCCAACGCCCAGCCTGAGGAAAAGCAGCGCTGCGCCGAAGCCGGGATGGACGATTGCCTGTTCAAGCCCATCGGCCTCAGGGAGCTCAATGCGTGCCTGGCCTCGGTCACGCCGGACGCGCTGGCGCCCCGGCCCCGCGATGGCATCGACTTGGCCGGCCTGGAACAACTGACCGGCAGCGACACGAGCGCCATGAAGGCGTTGTTGGAAGAACTGGTCAGCAGCAATGCCGAAGATCTCGTGCGACTGCTGCACTTGGCCACCCGACAAGACTTGCCGGGCCTGGCGGACCTGGCGCACCGGATCAAGGGCGGGGCGCGGATCATCCAGGCGCAACGCCTGATTGCTGCCTGCGAGGCGCTGGAAGAGGCTTGCCGAGAAGGCAACGTGTCGCTGCTCACCGAAGCCGTGGAAAACCTACGCCAAGCCATCGACCACCTGGCCGAACAACTGAAAACCTACATGGAAGGGGTAAGAACTGAGTAGGAGCTGTAGGAACTGTAGGAGCCGTAGGAGCTGACGAGTGCAACGAGGCTGCGATCTTTCCCCTGACACTTGAGTCCCAAGTGAAAGATCAAAAGATCGCAGGCTTCGCCAGCTCCTACAGAATCCGAGCAAAAAGATAAATGTCTTCGCCACAAGGGCTTCGTCTGGCTTCATTTTAGGAATAGTCCTACATCGCCCTTCAAACGCTTCCTCTAGCCTGAGCGCCCTTAATGTTCTTGAGCCGGTGCCTACCTGGCGCGTTGCTATTGGAAAGCTTGCCATGCCGAACAAAGCACTTCGTATCCTGATTGCCGATACCCAACACACCCATCGAATCGTGCTGGAACGTCTGTTCAATCAACAAGGCTACTTCCGGATTGTCCCCGTGAGCCATTTGCAAGAGTTGCTGACGCTGGTGGAGTACGGCAGCGAGCCGTTCGACCTGATTGTCGTCAACGCGCAGTTGGCAGGCGAGGCGCTGGATTTGCACGATTTTGTTGTCTATAACCCACAGGTTCGCCACGGGATGCTTTACAACGCGCAATCGGCCAGTCAGTCGCCGGTGCCTGTCGCGCGTCGATCGAACCTGCATCTGAGCCCGGCGCCACTGCCGGACCTGGCTTCGCTGCGGCGTTTGATGGAGCAGGTTGATCCTCAGGTCCATGAGCCGTTGCAGGCGTGGGCGCGCGCCCTCAGGCAGGGTCATGGACACTGAACCCGACCGTCGGTCCGCACTGTCAGGTCTGACAGGTGGCAAGGCCAGGCACTTGTGCAAGAGTCCGGTGCGGTCATGGCGCCGGTGCCGTTTGTATTGTTTTGGGGAGTTGCCTTGAAAGACGTGTTGATCGTGGATGACCACCCTGTCATACGAGGGGCGCTGCGGCTCATTTGCCAGAATGAGGCATTCACCCACATCCGGGACGCCAGCGGGGCGGCCGATGCCAGGGCCATCATCAAGGAGGGCGCGCCGGACCTGGTGATCCTGGACCTGGTGATGAACGGTTTCGATGGCCTCGACCTGCTGGTCTGGATCATGGCCCAGTTTCCTGAATGTAGCGTGTTGGTGTTCACCTCCCAGGACGCTCAGCACTTCTGCAACCGCTGCATCTCGGCCGGGGCCCGGGGGTTTGTGACCAAGAAAAGCGACTTGAAGGAGCTGACCAAGGCCATCCAGGCGTTGAAGTCCGGTTATGCCTATTTTCCCCAGACATCCGTCCGGCTGGATTTCCAACAACGCAGCGAACAGCAGGCCCTGGAAAGCCTTTCCACCCGCGAACTGTCCATCTTGCGCATGCTGGCCATGGGCATGCGTGGCAAGGACATCGCCGAAAGCCTGTTCTTGAGCCCGAAAACCGTCAGCACCTACAAGACGCGCCTGTTGGAAAAACTCGGCTTGCAATCCCTGGTGGGGCTATCGGAGTTTGCCAAGCGCAATCACCTTTGAATGAGTGACACCGAAACCTGTGGGAGCGGGCTTGCTCGCGAATGCGGTGTGTCAGCAAGCATTTACTTCACTGACACTCCGCATTCGCGAGCAAGCCCGCTCCCACAAGGGGAAATGTGGGGACATTGTAGTTTTTCCAGATGCTTAATCGTTCTCTGGATAGAACGCTAAAGCCGGTTTTTGCCGTCTAGTGCTTCAAGGGTGTCGGTTTTAAGCTATCTCCATCGAGTTGCAACACCTGATTTGGAGACACGGCATGAAAAACATCATCGGCCTCTACACCAGCCCGCGGCCCCATTGGGTCGGCGATGGCTTCCAGGTGCGCACGCTGTTTTCCTACGACAACCTGGGCAAGCACATCAGCCCGTTCCTGCTGCTGGACCACGCCGCCCCCACCGAATTCACGCCCACCACCGAGCGGCGTGGCGTCGGCCAGCACCCGCATCGTGGGTTCGAAACCGTGACCATTGTCTACCAGGGCGAACTGGAGCACCGTGATTCCACCGGCAGCGGCGGCAAGATCGGTCCCGGCGACGTGCAATGGATGACTGCCGCTTCCGGCATCATCCACGAAGAGTTCCACTCCGAAGCCTTCGCCCGGCAGGGCGGCTTCATGGAAATGGTCCAGCTGTGGGTCAACCTGCCCGCCAAGGACAAAATGGCCCCGGCCGGCTACCAAACGATCCTCAAGGGCGACATTCCGAACATTGCCCTGAAGGACAACGCCGGCAGCCTGCGCCTGATCGCCGGGCGCTTCGAAGGGCATCAAGGCCCGGCGCGGACCTTCACGGCCATCGACGTCTGGGACATTCGCTTGAATGCCGATAAGAACCTCACCCTTGACCTGCACGAAGGGCACAAC
This sequence comes from Pseudomonas sp. SWRI179, assembly GCF_014268705.1. Lineage (NCBI taxonomy): Bacteria > Pseudomonadati > Pseudomonadota > Gammaproteobacteria > Pseudomonadales > Pseudomonadaceae > Pseudomonas > Pseudomonas sp. SWRI179. Next base: position 19,939 of record NZ_JABWRA010000061.1, read on the forward strand.
ACCGCCCTGGTGGTGCTGCGGGGCTCGGTCCAGGCCAATGGCCGCGAACGGATCGAGGCCGGACAGATGGCCCTGTTCGACCGGGCCGGCGACCAATTAAGCCTGCAAGCCAATAATGACGCGGTGGTGCTGCTGCTCAGTGGCGAGCCGATCGACGAGCCCATCGTCGGCCATGGTCCGTTCGTGATGAACAGTGAACAGGAAATCCACCAGGCCTTCGAGGATTTCCATTCTGGACGCTTTGGCCGGATGCAAGACTGACGCTAGCCACGCAGGGCCAATGTGGGAGCGGGCTTGCTCGCGAAGGCGGTGTGTCAGCAGACATTTACTTCACTGACACACCGCCTTCGCGAGCAAGCCCGCTCCCACAGGAGTCTTGTGGGGGATCTCTACAGCGTCTTCAATCTGTGCCAATCTTCGCCAATCGCCCTCCTGGAGCTGTTCCGATGCTGTTTCTGATCTCCGAGCACCCGTTGCTCTGTGCCCTGGCACTGCTGGTGTTCGACTTGTTGATGTGGCACTTGGTCAGTGCGGATCGGATCTATTGGAAAGTCGGCGCAAGGCTGGTGATTTTTTCGCTGTTCAGCGTGCTGCTGTTCAACGAAGGCCTCAACCCCATGGTGCCGGCGCAGTGGGTCGACGATGTGCCTCGGCACCTGGCGGCGACCGGTTTGCAGATCACCTGGTGGCTGTTCGCCGCGCGAACCCTGACCGTGCTGATCGTGGCGGCGTTGATGCAACGGGTCGGCCACACCGGGCGCTTGTTGCAGGATTTGCTCGGCGCGGTGATTTTCCTCATCGCCGTCATCGCGGCACTTGCCTATGTGCTGGATCTGCCGGTCAAGGGCGTGCTGGCGACGTCCGGCGCAATGGCGATCATCGTTGGCCTGGCCTTGCAGAGTACGCTCAGCGATGTGTTTTCCGGCATCGTGCTCAATACCACCAAGCCCTACCAAGTCGATGATTGGATTTCCATCGATGGCACCGAAGGCCGGGTCACCGACATCGACTGGCGTGCCACGCGATTGCAGACTTCCCAGGGCAGCATGGCGGTGATCCCCAACTCGCTGGCGGCGAAAGCCAAGATCGTCAACTTCAGCCGACCCGCCGATATGCATGGCTTGGCCATCAGTCTCCAGGTCAGTCCCCATGCGCGTCCGCAAAAGGTGATCGACGCGTTGGAGCGGGCAATGATCGGTTGTCGTGCGCTGCTTGCCACTCCGGCGCCCTGTGTCACGCTCAAAAGCACCGGTAGCGGCGGGGCGGAATACGAGATCAGCGGATTCGTGGCGTCGATGGGGCAGAAGCGGGAGGTGCGCAATCAACTGTTCGACCTGGCGTTCCGGCATTTGCAAGCGTCGGGCGTGAGTCTGTTGTCCACCAGCGAAAGCACGGCCTCCATCGGCGTGTCGCGCCCTCGGGCGCTGCTGGAAAGCTCGAGCATTTTTTCGACGCTACGCCCGGACGAAAAAGATGTTTTCAGCCAGAACATGACATTACAAAGCTTCCGCGCCGGCGATGTGATCCTGGCGGCGGGAGAGGTCAGCGATCATCTGTTCATCATTGAATCCGGGGTGGTCAGCGTGACCCTCATGCGCAACGGCCAGCCACTCGAGGGCGGGCGCATGGGGCCAGGGGAGGTGATCGGCGAAGCCGGGATCGTCGCCGAGCAGGCGGCGCTGGCTAATTTTAACGCCAAGACCTTCTGCACTCTTTACCGCATCGAGAACAGCTACCTCAAGCCGTGCCTCGAAGCCCGCCGCGACATCAACGACGCGATGAAAAACCTGCTGGACGTGCGCATGCACCTGGCCCAGAACCTGACCCGCGAAGCCCCCAAGCCGATCGCCAAGAAGCGCTTTTTGCAATGGTTGCGTAGCCGGGCCTGAAGCACTCTCGAACGCTCACGGCCCCCTGTGGCGAGGGAGCTTGCTCCCGCTGGGTCGCGAAGCGGCCCCAAAACCTGCCGAATGCGCAGCACCAGGCACACCGCACCGGCCGGTTTACGACTGCTGCGCAGCCGAGCGGGAGCAAGCTCCCTCGCCACAATGGCTTGCGTCCATTTCCAGGTTGAGCCTCGGCCTTCATTGGCCACCCGAACTTCCCAACAATTGGCTATTTGTACCGCGCCCCTGCACCGCTAACGTAGCGCTACACCCAATTGCTGTCCTGGAGTTCACCATGCAACCGCGCATCGATTTCTACACCGCTTCCCCCGACGCTTTCAAAGCCATGCTGGCCCTGGAAAATGCCGCCTCGAACCTGGGCCTGGAGAAGTCCCTGCTGGAGCTGGTCAAGCTGCGTTCCTCACAGATCAACGGCTGCGCCTTCTGCATCGACATGCACACCGCCGATGCCCGCAAGGACGGCGAGACCGAACGTCGCCTGTACGCCGTGACCGCCTGGCGTGAAGCGCCATTCTTCACCGGCCGCGAGCGCGCCGCGCTGGCCTGGACCGAAGCCCTGACGCGCCTGAGCGACACCCACGCGCCGGACGCCGACTATGCCTTGCTGAGCGAACATTTCAGCCCCAAGGAAATGGTCGACCTGACCGTGGCGATCAACGCCATCAATGGTTGGAACCGCTTGGCGGTGGGCTTTCGCAAGATGCCTGAGGCCTGAGACGCCTCGATCCAGAAAGGGTGAGCCCTGTGGGAGCGAGCCTGCTCGCGATAGCGGTCTGACAGTTCATGCACCATTGACTGACACACCGCCATCGCGAGCAGGCTCGCTCCCACAGATTGATCATCGATAGGCTCTTTCCTAGGCGCCCAGGCTCCAGTCATCCCGCGCTGGGAACTTCGCCCGTTTGATCTTCTTCTACCTACAACAGGCGGCGTAAGCCGTCTTTTGCAAAGGAGTCGATCATGCAAGTTCAAGTCAATAGCAACGATATCGAAGGCAGCGCCCGCCTGCAGGAGTGGGTGGGCGGTACGGTGGTGGACACGCTGCAGCGTTTCGAGGGGCAACTGGCCCGGGTTGAAGTTCATGTCAGCGATGAGAATGCCCAAAAGGGCGGCGCTGCCGACAAGCGCTGCCAGATCGAGGCACGCCTGCAAGGGCTCTCGCCGATGTCTGTCTCCCACAAGGCCGCAAGCCTCGAACTGGCCGTGGAGGGCGCCGCCGATAAAATGCTGCACGCGCTCGATCATCAGATCGGCAAACTCAACCCCGCCATCGAACCGATGGGACGCGTGACTGCGCCCACTGATGAAGCACCACCCGAGGTGGTGGACGCGATGCTGGAGGAAGATTTCCTCGAAAACCAAGAGGCGCGTGGCAAAGAATAAGGAGGCGATCATGACCGCTCATCAACCTTTCAGCCGGCAGGTATTGGCCGAACTCCTGGCGTTCGACGAACAGCCGAGTCTTTCGTTGTACATGCCCACGCACCGTACATTCCCTGAACGCAGCCAGGACCCGATCCGCTACAAGAACCTGGTTCGCGACCTGCAGGCGCAACTGGAACAACAGCACCCGGACCTTGACGGTGCGCCGTTGCTCCAGTCTTTTCACGCGTTGGTGGACGACCAGGACTTCTGGAACTCTAATCGGGACGGCATTGCGGTGTTTGGCGCCCGCGACTACTTCAAAGTCATTGCGGTGAATCAACGCTTGCCGCAACGCGCCGTCGCCAACAGTCACCCTTATCTCAAGCCGTTGTTGCGGCTGGTCCAATCCACCGACCGTTATCAAGCGCTGTGCCTGACCCGCAACGAAGTCTGGCTGTATGAAGGCTCCTCGGAGCAGCTAGAGAAAATCGAGCTGGCCGAACAGGTGCCGCGCAACCAGAACGAGGCCCTGGGCGACGAGCTGACCCCGGGCAACCAACAGGGTTTTCCTAACGGTTTCAGCCGCAGTGGCGAGCGTGGCGATGCGATGATGCATGAGGCCGCCGGCGGCGGTAAGCAGGACGAAATCAACCTCGACCGCGAGCGGTTTTTCCGCGTCGTGGATAAAGCGATCCTGCAATACCATTCGCAACCTTCAGGGCTGCCGATGATCCTGGTGGCCCTGCCGGAGAACCAGGCCGTGTTCCGTGCCGTCAGCCACAACTCGCAACTGCTGGCCCAGGGGATCGAGATAGACCCGTCCAGGCTTGGCGTCGAGGCGTTGCGTGTCCACTGCTCGAAGCTCATGGCCCACAGCTATGCCGATCACGTTGTCGACAGCTTGAATCGCTACGGCATCGCGGTGGGGCAGGGACGGGCACTGGATAACCTGGCCGACGTCGCCAAGGCCGCCTGGGAAGGCCGCGTCGCGCTGCTGCTGGTGGAGGCCGAGCGCCAGGTTCCTGGCCAGCTCGACCTGGACAAGGGACGGTTGCTGATTGACGAGAGCGGCGATGAACTGGCCCCGGATGTACTGGATGAACTGATCCTGGCCGTGACCCGGCAGGGGGGCGAAGTGGTGGTGATTCCACCCGAGCATGTGATGCCAACCGACACGGGCGCGGCGGCGGTGTGCCGGTTCTAGTTCAATCGTGGTTTAGCGCTAAACCCTGTGGGAGCGGGCTTGCTCGCGAAAGCGGCGTGTCAGGCGACATCATTCTTGAATGTGCTGCCGCCTTCGCGAGCAAGCCCGCTCCCACATTATTTTTATGTCAGGCGGTCGGACGGCGTTTGCTTCCTATTAATAGGAAGCATTACTATTCACGCCCCGTTTCCACAGCGCGCCGTGATGACCCCCAAGCTGCCCCGCAGACCCGGCTTTTTCGAGCATTACGAAGAGTTGATCGGCACCTGGACCCGTCGCCTGCGCAATCGCCAGCAGGCCGAGGACCTGGCCCACGACACCTTCGTACGGGTGCTTGAGGCCGATTCGAGCGGGGTCGAGCTGCCGCGGGCCTATTTGCATCAGACGGCGCGCAACATTGCAGTGGATGGCTATCGGCGCGAAGATCGACGGGGGGCCATGGAAGAGGCTGTCATCGACCCTGGTCAGTCGTTTTCGGGCGACCCGGAGCATTTCATGCACGCGATCCAACTGGCGGACTCCATCGAGCGGGCGCTTGCCGAGCTGCCTGCCAACTGCCGCACGGTGTTCGTCTGGCAGAAGATCGAAGGCCTGACCCAGGCGGAAATCGCCGAGCGCCTGGGCCTGTCAAAAAACATGGTGGAAAAGTATATGATCCGCACCCTGCGGCATCTGCGCGATCGCCTGGACGGACCAGGCCAATGATCCGTCGCCCTCTTTCACCTGAGCCACAGGACCTTCCATGATGGATAGCCGTGAATGCCCGTGCGGGCAGGACAGGGTTCGCGACGCGGCGGCGCATTGGTTCGTGCGTTTGCAAGCGCCCGCCATGAGTATCGAGGAGCGCCAGGCTTTCAACGCCTGGCTGGACGAACATCCCAACCACCGCGACGAAATCCAGTTGCTCCAGGGCATCTGGAGCGCCACCGACCTGCTGCCCAAGGAACGCCTGCAAGCCTTGTGCGAACCACCTGCCGAACGTCCCAAGCGTCGGCCGCTGTTGCGCTACGCCGTCGCCGCCGGGTTGTTCGCGGTAGCCCTGGGGTTGGGGCTGTTCAGCGGCTTGAGTTCTTCCACCGACTACAGCGGCGAATACGCCACCGCCTTCGGCGAGCGTCGGCATATTGCCCTGCCGGACGGCTCGGTGATCGACCTCAACAGCCGCAGCCGCGTGCGGATTGAATTCGCACACCGTCAACGCCGGGTGGAACTGGCCGAAGGCGAGGCCTTGTTCACGGTCGAGCATGATGCGGGCCGGCCCTTCACCGTCGAGACGGGCAACGGCCAGGTGACGGTGACCGGAACGCGCTTCGATGTGCGCCGTGACGCCGACAGGACTCGGATTGCGGTGGCGCAGGGCAGCGTCAAGGTCCAGGGACGCGCCGCGCCCCCGGCTCGGTTCGTCAGCCTGACGGCGGGTCTGGGCACCCAGATCGATGCCCAGGGCCAAGTCGCCACGCCTTACGCGGTCAACGCCGAGGCGCTCACCGCCTGGCGCAGCGGCAAACTGGTGTTCGACAACGCGCCGCTCAAGGATGTGGTTGAAGAAGTTTCCCGCTATCGCACCCAGCCCCTGCGGGTCGGCAGCGCGGCGGTGGGCAACCTGCGCCTGACCAGCGTGTTCCGCGCCGACGATCCCGAGGCACTGCTCAAGGCGCTGCCGAACATCCTGCCGGTGGCCGTGCGCACGCTGGATGACGGCAGCCAGGAAATAATTGCGAAATAAATTCAGGTTTTTTCCGAGTTCATCGTCTTCTTGTCCAACTGCAACTGGTTTGCATTAACAGACGCGTATTCTTGCGATCAACAGGACAAGGTTCGACGTGAAAAAAACCGCCAAACACCACAACCGTACCCCGGCACGCTGGCTGCCGCTGGCCCTGACCCTGGCGGTCAGCGCCGCAGTGCCCCAGGCGTTCGCCGACCAGGCCGCCACCGCCATTCACATCCAGGCGCAGCCGTTGGGCCAAGCCTTGAGCCAGCTCGGCCAGCAAACCGCGTTGCAGGTGTTCTTCAGCCCCGAGCTGGTGGCGGGCAAGCAAGCGCCGGCGGTGGACGGCAACCTGTCCCCGGAGGCAGCCTTGAGCCAATTGCTCCAGGGCAGCGGCCTGCAATACCAGATCGATAATGGTTCGGCGACCGTGTTGCCGGCGCCCTCGGCCTCCAGCGCTGGCCCGCTGGAACTGGGTGCCACTGAGATCCAGGTAGTCGGTGACTGGCTCGGCGACGCCAATGCCGAGGTGGTGCAGAACCACGCCGGTGCGCGTACGGTGATCCGCCGCGAAGCGATGGTGGAGCAGGGCGCCATGAATGTCGGCGATGTGCTGCGGCGCGTACCGGGTGTGCAGGTCCAGGACGCCAACGGCACCGGCGGCAGCGATATTTCCCTGAACGTCGGCGTGCGCGGCCTGACCTCGCGCTTGTCGCCACGCTCCACGGTGTTGATCGACGGCGTACCGGCGGCATTCGCGCCCTACGGCCAGCCGCAACTGTCCATGGCGCCGATTTCCTCGGGCAACCTGGACAGCATCGACGTGGTGCGCGGCGCCGGTTCCGTGCGCTACGGGCCGCAGAACGTTGGCGGGGTGATCAACTTCGTGACCCGTGCCATTCCGGAAAAAGCCACCGGTGAAATCGGCACCACCCTGGAAACCTCCCAGCGCGGTGGTTGGAAGCACATCGACACGGCCTTCCTCGGTGGCACTGCCGACAACGGCCTGGGCGTGGCGCTGTTGTATTCGGGCGTCAACGGCAACGGCTATCGCCAGAGCAACAACGGCAACGACATCGACGACGTGATCCTCAAGACCCATTGGGCACCGACCGACGTCGACGACTTCTCGCTGAATTTCCACTATTACGACGCGAAGGCCGACATGCCCGGTGGCCTGACCCAGGCCCAATACGATGCGGACCCGTACCAGTCCGTCCGCGACTGGGACAACTTCAGCGGCCGGCGCAAGGACGTGTCGTTCAAGTGGATCCGCGAGATCAACGAGCGCACCCAAGCCGAGGTGCTGACCTATTACTCTGACAGCTACCGTGGCAGCACCATCGCCTCCCGGGATCAGCGCAACCTGGTGTCCTACCCGCGCACCTATTACACCTTCGGCATCGAGCCTCGGGTCTCCCACGTGTTTGACTTGGGGCCGACCACCCAGGAAGCCAGCGTCGGTTATCGCTACTTGAAGGAAGGCATGCACGAAGAAGCCAGCCGCCTGGCGTTGCTGGATAACCAGCCAGTGGTGGGCCCGGGTTCCGACGGCCACGTCTACCAGGACCGTACCGGCGGCACTGAAGCCCACGCGGTGTATATCGATGACAAGATCGATGTCGGCAAATGGACCATCACCCCGGGCATCCGCTTCGAAAGCATCAGCACCGAATGGCACGACCGTCCGGTGCTCGACACCGCCGGCCGTCCCGTGCAGGAAAAACGCCGCAGCATCGACAGCAACGAGCCGCTGCCGGCCCTGAGCGTGATGTATCACCTGTCGGACGCCTGGAAGCTGTTCGCCAACTACGAAACCTCGTTCGGCAGCCTGCAATACTTCCAGCTCGGCCAGGGGGGCGACGGCAACAACACCGCCAACGGCTTGAGCCCGGAAAAGGCCAAGACCTACGAGATCGGAACGCGTTACAACGATGACGTGTGGGGCGGGGAAGTGACGCTGTTCTACATCGACTTCGACGACGAGCTGCAATACATCAGCAACGACGTGGGCTGGACCAACATGGGCGCCACCAAGCACCAAGGCCTGGAAGCTTCCGTGCACTACGACATGGCCGCGCTCGACCCTCGCCTCGAAGGCCTCACCGCCACCGCCGGTTTCACCTACACCCGGGCGACGTATGAAGGTGAGATCCCCAGCTTCAAGGGCCGTGACCTGCCGTTCTATTCCCGCCAGGTGGCCAACATGGGCCTGCGGTACGAGGTCAACCGCTGGACCTACAACCTCGACGCCTTCGCCCAGTCCAAGCAACGCTCACCGGGCAACAGCGTGAACGCCGATGGCAGCTTCAGCGGCGACTACATCACCGATGGCACCGCCGATGGGCAATACGGCGACATGCCGGGTTATGTGCTCTGGAACGTGCGCGCCGGCTATGACTTCGGCGAGCAACTGTCGAACCTGAAAGTCGGCGCCGGGGTGAAAAACCTGTTCGACCACCAGTACTACACCCGCTCCAGCGACAACAATTCGGGCATCTACGTCGGCGCACCGCGCACGTTCTTTGTGCAGGCGAGTGTGGGGTTCTGATCTGGAACCCAGATTCCAGGGGCTGAAAACAGCTTTTGCAGCTCAATACCCTCCTGTGGCGAGGGAGCTTGCTCCCGCTGGGCCGCGAAGCGGCCCCAAAACCTACTGAACACCGCATCCACAGGTTTACGACTGCTTCGCAGCCGAGCGGGAGCAAGCTCCCTCGCCACAGGGAATGGGATGAGGCCTCAACAAGCGGTGCCAGGCCTCAGACCTTCAACACTTTCCCACTGGCCGCCACCGCCACCAGCGATAGCGCAATCAGCCCGAAGGCAATGCTCAAGCTGCTGCCATGGGCAACGAAACCGATCAGCGCCGGGCCGGCGAGGATGCCGGCGTAGCCGATGGTGGTGATGGCCGGCACGGCGATCGCTTCCGGCATCAGGGTCTGTTTGCCGACAGCGGTGTACAACACCGGCACGATGTTCGAACAGCCGGCGCCCACCAACGCATACCCCAGCAACGCTGCTTGCCACATCGGTGCGAGGGTCGCCAGCAGGAACCCCGCCGCAGCGATCGACCCGCCGTAGATGATCACGCGTCTGGCGCCCAGGCGATGCACCACCGCGTCGCCGGTCAGGCGGCCGACGGTCATGGTCAGCGCGAACGCGGCATAACCCAACCCGGCATAGGCGGTATCCACCGCGCGCTCGGTGGTCAGGAACACCGCGCTCCAGTCCAGCACCGCGCCTTCAGCCAGGAACACGATGAAACACAGGATGCCGATAAACAGCACCACGCCATGGGGAATGGCAAACGCCGGTCCCGAGCTTTCACTGCCATACGGCAACAGGTGCGGCGCCGCCTTGAACAACGCCACCAACAGCACCCCATTGACCACCAACGTCGCCCCCAGCGGCGAAAGTCCCAGGCCGAGCAGGGCGCTCACTCCGGCTGCGCCAATGATCCCGCCAAGGCTGAACATGCCGTGGAAACCCGACATCATGGTCTTGCCGCTGGCCCGCTCGACGATCACCGCTTGCAGGTTCACGGTCGAGTCCACGGTGCCGAGCCCGGCGCCAAACAGGAACAGCGCAGCCACCAGCCAGGGCAGGGAGGTCATCGTCGCCAGCAACGGCAACGCCAGGCAGATCAGGATCGTGCCGCCGCTGAGCACCCGACGGCAGCCGAACCGCGTCGCCAGCGCGCCGGAAATCGGCATCGCCAGGATCGACCCGACCCCAAGGCATAGCAGCAGCAAGCCGAGGGTGCCTTCATCCAGGTTCGCCCGCACCTTGGCGTAAGGCACCAGCGGCGCCCAGGCGGCGATGCCGATGCCGGCGATGAGATAGGCGATGCGGGTGGACATTTGTTCCAGGCGTCCGGGGACAAAGGTAGGCGGGGGCGTGATGGCAGTCATGAAACGTCCTTGGCTTTCGTGCGGTGCGGTGCGGTGATGCAGGCAGGGGGCCTATGCTTGCATATCCACTGACCGCACCGCGACCCCAAGGTGCCGACGGGAATGGCCGGGTTGCCCAGCCAACTTTGCTCCCCCGGCCTTTGCCGACATAAAGTAGCGGTCCTTGCAGGTTGATATTGGGTCTGGTCCATGACGCAGTTTTATGACGCACGCGGCAATATTTATGGGGTCGTTTCACCGCAGCAGGTGCGTGATCACGGCATTGCTCTGCCCCAGTCAGCCGCCCAGGCCGCACAGGCTCGCGAATCCTGGGCAACGGCGGTCGTGCACGCCTTCTGCGCCTGGGCGCCGGGCGAAGCGCCGCCGGATGCCAAGGCCCATCGCAGTGATGGTTTGCTGATTGGCCCGTTCCAGAATGAGCCACCCTTTGATCTGTTGATCGTCAATACCGACGGGACATTGGCCGAGCGCAGTGGCAATGGCTTGACGATTTTCTCCCAGGCCCTGCAAGAACAAGGCTTGATGGCGGCGCCTGGTGATTGCGTGCTGCAGGTTCATCACGATAAACCCGACGGCGTGTCACCGCTGCAAACCTCGGTTCGCGCCGCTGGATTCGAAGGGGTGCAAGGTTTCTGGCTGGACCTGGGCAAACCGCTGTTCGGGCCCCAGGCCGTTGGCGCCCAGGAGGTCGAGCGGGTGATGTTCAACCAGCATGATGTCAGCCGTGTGGCGGCGCTTGAACGGTTGGACCCGGCGTGGGGCAACAGTCAGTTCGTGAGCATGGGCAATCCGCATTGCGTGACGCTGGTGGAGGGGGGCGAGGCGTTGCCAAGCAATGCGCAGATGCGTGCTGCGGCGCTGTCACGGGGCTTGACCCGCATCGCTTATGCGGCGCCCGGTGGGGCTGGTGTTCCATGCACCAGGGGGGTGAATCTGCAATGGGCCCGGCTCGAAGCCGAAGGGCAAATCGCCGCCCGGGTGTTTGAGCGGGGCGAAGGCCCTACCGCGTCCTCGGGCACCAGCGCCAGCGCCGTGGCCAGTGCCGCCTGGCGGGTGGGTTGGGTGAAGGCGGGGGCGGTGAGGGTGGTGATGCCCGGCGGTACGGCGCCGATCTTGTTGGAGGAAGAGGCGGGGGAGCTGGTGCGGGTCAGGTTGTTTGGTGCGGCGCGGCTTGTGCCATAAGCGCTTCTGGACGTTTTGCGGTGTGGCCGAGGCCGTCTTCGCGAGCAAGCCCGCTCCCACAGTGGACCAGTGTCGGACACAACATTTGTGATCACCGAAGGCCCCTTGTGGGAGCGGGCTTGCTCGCGAAGACGGTGGCACATCCAACCTTGATGCAACTGACCCACCGCTATCGCGAGCAGGCTCGCTCCCACAGTGGATCGGTATTGGACACAACTCTCATGGCCACTGAAGATCCCTTGTGGCAGTCAGCCTGGCTGCTGGGCAAACTCCACCACCGGCATCTGCCGCTTCATCAGCACTTCGCCATTGCGAATCGAGTAGAGCGGCAACCCTTGGCTGCGAATCACTTCGTAATCGCTGTCCGCTGAAAGGATCAGCAAGTTCGCCGGGCGGCCCGGTTCCAGTCCGTAGCGCTCGCCCAGGTTCATGGTCTTGGCGCTGTTGTCGGTGACCAGGTCGAGGGCGCTTTGCAGGTTGCGATAGCCGAGCATGTGGCAGATATGCAGCCCCGCTTCCAGCACCCGCAGGATGTTGCCGTTGCCCAATGGGTACCACGGGTCGACGATGGAGTCCTGGCCGAAACACACATTCATCCCGGCTTCGAGCAGCTCATTGACCCGGGTGACACCGCGGCGTTTGGGGAAGGTGTCGAAGCGGCCTTGCAGGTGGATGCTTTCGGTCGGGCAAGAGACAAAATTGATGCCCGAGTGCCCGAGCAGGCGGAACAGCTTGGCGCAATAGGCGTTGTCGTAGGAGCCCATCGCCGTCGTGTGGCTGGCGGTGACGCGGGCGCCCATGTCGCGGCTGCGGGCTTCTTCGGCGAGCACTTCGAGAAAGCGCGAATGCGGGTCGTCGGTTTCGTCGCAATGTACATCCACCAGGCACCCGGTACGTTCGGCCAGGTCCATCAGGAACTTCACCGAGCTGACGCCTTGGTCGCGGGTGTATTCGAAGTGGGGAATGCCGCCCACCACGTCGGCACCCATGCGGATCGCTTCTTCCATCAGCTCGCGGCCGTTGCGGTAGGACTCGATGCCTTCCTGGGGGAACGCGACGATCTGCATGTCGATCAAGTGACGGCTTTGCTCGCGCACCTCCAGCATTGCCTTGAGGGCGGTGAGTTCGGGGTCGGTCACGTCGACGTGGGTACGCACATGCTGGATGCCATGGGCGGCGAGGGCCTGGATGGTTTTCTTGGCGCGGGTGCTGGTGTCTTCCTGGGTGATGGTGGCCTTGCGTTCGCCCCAGCACTCGATGCCTTCGAACAACGTGCCGCTCATGTTCCAGCGCGGCTCGCCGGCGGTGAGGGTGGCGTCCAGGTGGATGTGCGGTTCGACGAAGGGCGGGACCACCAGGTTGCCGCCGGCATCGAGGTCTTCCGGGCCGAGGCTGGGGGCCTCGGTCTGGCGGGCGATGCTGGCGATCAGGCCGTTTTCCAGGTGCAGTTCATGCAAGCCTTCGCGGTTGCGCAGGCGGGCGTTGATGATGTGCATCGGGCGAATCCTTTATAGGTCTTGTAGGGGCGCGTCAGCGGTGCGGGTACCCATTACGCCGATCAATAGCACATACGTTAGCGCGCCGGTGGCGATTCCTACCAGTGGCGCGACCCACGGCGAATTGAACGCGGCGAGCGTGCCGAGCCCATAGGCCGCCAGCCCCGGCCAGTTGAACGCCGGCAACCGGGCTTCGGCCAGGCGCGGATAACGGCCGCGCCAGCGGAAGAAGAAATCGGCCATGATCACCCCGCCAATGGGCGGGATCACGGTGCCCAGCAGAATCAGGTACGGCACCAGCAGGTCATACATGCCCAGCAGCGCCAGCAACGTGCCGATCACCGCGCCGCCGAGGGTCACGGCTCTGCGCCGGCGGGTGCGCAGCAGGTTGCAGCCGGCCACGGCGAAGTTGTAGATAGTGTTGTCCTGGGTGCTCCAGATGTTGAGCAGCAGCATCGCCATCGCCGCCATGGCGAAGCCCTGCAGCAGCAACACTTCGACCACGTCCGGTTGTTGATAGACGATGGCCCCGTAGGCGCCGATCAGCACCATCAAACCGTTGCCCAGGAAAAAACCGATCAGGCTCGCCAGCACCGCGACCTTCGCCGAGCGGGAGAACCGCGTCCAGTTGGTCGCCTGGGTCGCGCCGCTGACGAAGGTGCCGAACACCAGGGTGATGGCGGTGGACCAATCGAGGCTGCCGGTGGGCACCACCGCCAGCAAGCCCTCGAAGCCACCGACCTTCACCGTGGCGACCCACATCGACAGCATCAGCAGCAACATCATGGCCGGCACGGCGAGATACGAGAGAATTTCCAGGCCACGATAACCAACATAGGCCGTGGCACAGAACCCCAGGCCGAACAGCACCATCAGCCACAGCACCGTGCCCTGGCCCAATTCGAAATACTTGCCCAGCACCACCGCGGCTGTCGCCGTGCCCCAGGCATACCAGCCGATCTGGGTGAACCCCAGGATCAAGTCACTGAGCTTGCTGCCCACCTCGCCGAAACAGAAACGGCCCATCAATACCGAATTGAGTCCGCTCTTGAAGGCGATGTAACCCAGGCCGGCGGCATAGAGGCCCAGCAGCAGATTACCGATGACGATGACCGTGAGCATCTCGGCAAAACTGAACGCCACGCCGAGCTTGCCACCGGCAAACATCGTGGCGGTGAAAAAGGTGAAACCCAGCAGCACCATGGCCGTGGAAGCCAGGCCCTTGCGCGCGTGCAGCGGTACTTCGCTCAGGGGATAGTCATTGCCCGGATCGTTCTGAGTCATGTGGCGGTCCTTGCGGAAGAGGGGATGTCGCAAGCGTGCAGCGGCCGTGCCAAACGGGTGAGCGTGAGGTTATTTATAGACAATCCTGGGGATTGGGTGGGCGAAGGGGGCGAAAGCGGTGCGGTGGTGATTCAAGTTGGAACACAGTTCTCTCTGCCTACGATCTCTCCCTTGTGGGAGCGGGCTTGCTCGCGAAGGCGGTGTGTCAGCCGATGTATTCATAACTGATACACCGCCTTCGCGAGCAAGCCCGCTCCCACAGGGGGAATGCAGTGTTCTTCAGGTCGGGGAACGCAACGCCAGAAACCGCAACACCGCCGCAACCACCGCTTCCGGCGCATCTTCCTGGACCAGATGCCCGGCATTCGGCACCGGGTGCAGTTGCGCCCCTGGAATCAGTTGGTGCAGGGCTCGGCCGCGCTCGATGGGGATCCACTGGTCCTCCTCACCCCAGAGGATCTGGGTCGGGCAGCGCACGGTCGGGTACAGGCTTTCGACCTCGCGGGTATAGCGCTCGTCCATCTGGGCGATCTGCCGGTAGAGCGCCGCCTGGCCCGGTTCGCCAAGCCATGGTTGCACGTAGGGCGCCAGTTCGGCGTCCGGGATGTCCCGTTTGATCGCGCCGCGAATATAGGTCGGCACGATGGCCCGTTGGATGTAGTCGGGCAGGCCGCTGAAGGCCGCTTCGTGCTGACGGACATGCTGCACGAAGGGCGAACCCCAGGGCGATAGCGCCACAGGATCGATCAGGGTCAGGCTGCGATAGTCCTTGCCGTTGAGCAAATGCGTACGCAGGACCGTGGCGCCGCCGAAGTCATGGGCCACCACGTCCGGGCAATCCAGGCCCCAGTGCTCCAGCAATTGCGCAAGCAGATGGTTTTGCACACCGAGGGACACGTCGGCATCGGGCTGGGCGGACTGGCCATACCCCAGCAGGTCGAAGTAATGCACCCGGTGGGTGGCGAAGAACAGCGGGGCGATGCGGTGCCACACGTAGGAAGAGAAGGGCGTGCCGTGGACGAACACCAGCGGCGGGCCATCGCCGTGGATGGCATAGCGGATGGGGTGTCCGTTGAAGTCGTAAGTTTGATCCAGCGGCCAGTGGGTCATGTTTGATACTCCCCTGAAAATGGCTCAGGGGACCAAGCATAGGCCAATGCGATTCAGCAGGGGAGACACCTTTGTGGCGAGGGAGCTTGCTCCCGCTGAGGCGCGAAGCGGCCCTGAAACCTGGCGGCGCGGTGTTTCAGGCGGATTGAGTGGCCTTTTGGATGGGGCTGCTTCGCAGCCCAGCGGGAGCAAGCTCCCTCGCCACAGAAGGCTCCCAGGCCAGGAAGCAGCACCTGTCTTATTCGCCGTGGTAAATGCAACCGCTGGTGCA